>JAEYVD010000388.1 GCA_023432075.1 Pseudomonadota bacterium
CACGGGATCCGCGGCGGCACCCCGGGGGCGCTTACTTCTTCTCGATGTAGACGTCGTCGAACGACTCGTTCAAGCCGATGGCGGTCTTGACCAGGTTCTTCACGTTGGCGCGATACAGGGTCGGAAACTCCATGTCGACCAGGAAGCCATTGGCGACCTCGTTGACGAGCGTCGTCTGGATCTGGGTGTAGAGCGCCTGGCGCTTGGCCGGATCGACCTCGGAGGCGGCGGCCTCCCACAGCTTGTCGGTCTCGGGGTTTCTGTAGCCCTGCACATTGGCAAAGGGCGAGCCCTTGACGATGTTCGACGAGATATACAAGCGCTGCACGCCCAGCGCGGGGTCGCCGTACTGGTACGTGAAGGTGGTGGTCAGGTCGAAGTCCCAGTTGCCGGTGCGGCTTGCCCAGCCGCCCGCGTCGGTGGATTCCACGTTCACCTTGAAGCCCAGCTGTTCCAGCGCCTGCTTCGTGTATTCACCCAGCCGGTCCCACGTCGAGCCGTACGGGAAGCTCAGTTGGCGGATCGTGTAGTCGCCGGGCTTGATGCCCGATTCCTTGATCAGCGCGCGCGCCTTCTTCATGTCGAACGGCATCGGCGGCATGTTCTTGTCGTAGAACATCTCGGTGGTCACGAAGGGGCTAGTCGACACTTTGCCCAGACCGAAGAAGATGTTGTTGACCACCATGTTGCGGTTCATGGCCGCCATGACCGCCTGGCGCACCTTCAGGTTGTCGAAGGGCGGCTTACGCATGTTGAAGATCAGGTAGGCCTGCGGCGAGAACATTTCCCAGCCCGCGGTCGTGTATTCCACGTTGGGCAGGCCGCGCAGGCGCTTGATGTCGACGTTGTCCACGTCGCCGCCGCGCAGCACGTCCACGCTGCCCCGCTCGAAGGCCACGGCGCGCGACGCCGCGTCCGGGATCACGTTGAACACCAGCTCGTCCAGATATGGTTTGCCCGGCTTCCAGTAGTCGGGATTGCGCGCCAGCTTGATGTACTCGCCGCGCTTCCATTCCTTGAAGACGAATGGGCCGGTGCCCACGGGCTTCTGGTTGGCCGGGTTGGTCATGTAGTCCGTGCCGGCGTACAGATGCTTGGGCATCATCGGCGCAAAACCGGGTTCGAACATCAGCATGAACGCCGGAAACGGCGTCTTCAGCTTGATGACCACGGTCTTGGCGTCGGGCGCCTGCACGGACTCGACGAACTTGTTCAGGATGACGCGGGCACGCGCGTGGGTCTTGGGCAGCATGTCCGCCAGCGAGAACACCACGTCCTCGGACGTGAACGGCTTGCCGTCATGCCACTTCACGTTGTCCTGCAGGTGGAAGGTGTAGGTCAGTCCATCGGCGGCGGCCTCCCACGACTTGGCCAGTCCGGGCTGCGGCTTGAGGTCGGTGGAGTAGGTCAGCAGGCTCTCGTAGATCTTGCCCGCGACGAATTGCGTCGGCCCCTGCTGATTGATGGCCGTGACGATCACCGGCGGTTCGGGCTGGACGATCATGTTCAGCGTGCCGCCCTTGGTCTGAGCCAAGGCCTGCGTGGCGGGCAGCGCGGCCGCAAGGACCAATGCGCCGATGCTTAGGGAAAACCAGTTTTTCGATTTCACTGCGAGCCTCCGGGCTGGAAAGGGTCGGACAGGCGGCCGCTCGGACGCGGCGATCGCCGTGCCGGATCAAGCAAACCTCATGCCACCTGCGTTTCTCGGGTACTGCGGGTGGAGCTGCTGCAACAATGCTTCGTTCAGGTGCTGGTTAAGGCGCCGCGCACCAATGCGGAGAATTCAGTGGTGCGCGGCCATGCCGGCGGTGGCGGCTTGGGCGGCATTGGCTCGCGCCACCATGGCGTCGAGCAATACATTGCAGCCGGCCTCCAGATGCTCGGGCCGGGCGTCTTCGATTTCGTTGTGGCTGATGCCGTCCTTGCACGGCACGAAGATCATCGCGGTGGGCGCCACGGCGGCCATGTAGACGGCGTCGTGTCCGGCGCCCGTGACGATGTTCATGGCGGGCAGGCCGCGGTCCTCGGCGCCCTTGCGCACCTTCTCGATCAGATCGGGATCGAACGGTGTGGGCGGAAAATACTGGACGTCCTTCACGTCGACACGAACGCCGTGCGCGACGGCAATGTCGTCGCAGATGCGCCGCCAATCCTGGTCCATGCGGTCCAGCGTCGCTTCATCTTCGTGGCGCAGGTCCGTGGTGAAACGGACCTGTCCCGGAATGACGTTGCGCGATCCCGGAAACGCGTGGATCTCGCCCACGGTTCCGCGACCATGAGGCTGATGGGTGTTGGCAATGTTCACCACGGCCTGCAGCAGGAAGCTGGTGGCGAAGAGCGCGTCGCGGCGGATCGGCATGGGCGTCGGGCCGGCGTGCATTTCCATGCCGGTGACTGTGACGTCGTACCAGCGCAGGCCCAGCGACCCCGTCACGACGCCGACGGTCTTTTCCTCGTGCTCCAGGATTGGACCCTGTTCAATATGCGCCTCGAAGTAGGCGTCCACCGGGCGCCCGCCGACGGGGTCGGCGCCAGCGTAACCAATGGCCTGGAGTTCGTCGCGCACGCTGATGCCCTGCGCGTCGCGCGCCGACAACGCGGTTTCCAGCGGGAATTTGCCGGCAAAGACGCCCGATCCCATCATCACGGGCACGAAGCGCGAGCCTTCCTCGTTGGTCCAGATGGCCACTTCCAGCGGGGCCTCGGTCGTCACGCCCGCGTCATTGAGCGTGCGGATCACTTCAAGACCGGCCAGCACCCCATAGCAGCCGTCGAACTTGCCGCCGGTGGGTTGGGTGTCGATGTGGCTGCCCGTCATCACGGGCGGCAGGCTGTCATTGCGGCCCGCTCGCCGGGCGAAGATGTTGCCCACCTGATCCACCCGTACCGTCATGCCGGCGTCGCGCATCCAGCCGGTCACCAGATCGCGGCCCTGGCCATCGAGCGCGGTGAGCGCCAGGCGGCAGTTGCCGCCCTTGGGCGTCGCGCCGATCTGCGCAAGATCCATCAGGGACTGCCACAGCCGGTTGCCGTTGATGGACAGAGGGGGTGTCGTCATAGGTCGCCTCGGGGGTGGGAAACGTCGCCAAAGTCCTCGCGCAGGCGCGCCAGGATGCCAAGCAGGTGTGCGTGCATGGCGTGCCGCGCACGAATGGGGTCGCGCGCCACGATCGCGGTCAGGATGCGCTGGTGTTCGGCGTGGGCCACGGCCCACACCTTGGCATCGACGAAATAGTCCTGCATCCGCCGGTACACCGAGCTGGATTGGGTCAGGTTCCACAGGTGGGCGACGGCGGCGGCCAGCGCGGCGTTGCCGCAGGCGGCGGCGATTGCGCCGTGAAACTCCCGGTCATGCCGGCCTGGCGAGTCCGTCAGGGACATGCCGTCGTGGGCGTCGAGGATGGCCGCCAGCTGGGCGGCCGTGGCATGCTGCGCCGCCATGCCCGCGCATTCGGGTTCGATGATGAGGCGCGCTTCCAGCAGGTCGAAGGGGCCGATGTCGTCGACGCCCTGCGCCGCGCTGGGCGGTGTGCCGGCGGCGGTCGCCATGCCGGCGCCTTCCTTGTCCGCCACGAACACGCCGGTGCCCACCCGGACCTCGACGTAGCCCTCGATTTCAAGCGCGATCAGCGCTTCGCGGATCGACGCGCGGCTGACTTGCAATTGTTCGGCCAGGTCCCGCTCCGACGGCAACCGCCGGCCGCGCGGAAAGTCGCCGGCCCGGATCCGTCCGGCGATCTGGTCGGCGATCATGCGATACAGGCGGGTAACGGCGACGGCTTGAAAGGTGCTCATCGGGCGAGGGCTTGGCCTGGTGGTCAGGCCACCAATATAGGCACCTCGCCATTGAAACAAAAGGGAAAACTCGCGCTTTCAGGGAAAACGATGTGAGGGATTCCACCGCTGTTCGTCTGGTGGTCAGGCCAGTGGGCCGGCCTTTTGCGGGTCCGCTGCCGGCGGCGCAGCAGGACCCTGCGTTGATTACGCTTCGTCGTCCGGCTCAGGCGTCTGCGTGAAGGCGCGGACCAGCCGGGCGATGCCGTCCAGTTCGTCGTGCGCGCCCACCACCCATTCCGGCTTGTCGAACGGGCTGTCCGCCGGTGTGTTGTCCAGATTGGCTTTCAAGTCGCCCAGCAGTTCCAGTGCCATGTCGGTGGCCTGGGGGCTGCTGCGGGTGGACAGGGCGATCGCAATCGCCAGCGCCTGGCGCATGGCCAGCAGGCGGCCTTCCAGTTCGGTTTCCATTGGGGATCCTTGTTTGCTGCGGGAACGCCGCATTTTACGGGGCGGGGCGCGTGCCGGTAGCAGCGTCGCAAAGCTTGCCCAACGGCAGATGCCTTGCGCGCAGTTTGCGCAAGATCAAGGTGAGGGGAGCTGGGCAGGCGAATAATCCGAGTTATGCAAGCCGCTCTACGCCCTCAATCTTCGGAATCGCCGGCGCCCGCCACCGCCGAGCCGTTTTTTCCTCCCCAACTGCTGGCCCGGTTGGACAAGAACGGGCCGCGATACACCTCGTATCCCA
>JAEYVD010000447.1 GCA_023432075.1 Pseudomonadota bacterium
GGATTCGAACCAACGTAGGCGCAAGGCCAACAGATTTACAGTCTGCCCCCTTTAACCACTCGGGCACCCCTCCAGCGGAGAACTTGAGATTATGAACACTTTCAAATCCGCTGTCAAACCATTCGGATGAAAAATTCATAATTTCAGTTCCACCTCCGCCGCGTTTCCGCGCAGAGGGGGCGAAGCTTACAGGTTTCCGCGAATTGCTGCACGAAAAAGCTGAGAATATTTTTCCGCGGAGAAATTGACCGGGTTCGTGCCGGCGGAAGGATCCTGGCTGGCCATGCGCCCCACCCGCTCGGCCTGGCCGTCATCCAGGCCGATGTCGGCGAGCGTATGCGGGATGCCGACGGCCTCACGCAGCGTCAGCACCCAGTTGAGCACCGCGCCCGGGCTGTGCTGGGGCAATCCAAGATAACGGGCAAGCGCTTCAAGCCGAGGCGCCACCGCGTCTTCGTTGGCCTTGAGCACGTACGGCATGAGGATCGCGTTGAGCAGGCCGTGGTGCGCGTCATAGAGTGCGCCGAGCGGATGCGCCAGCGCGTGCATGGCGCCCAGGCCACGCTGGAAGGCGGTGGCGCCCATGCACGAGGCCGTCAGCATCTGCTGGCGCGCCTGCAGATCGGCGCCGTCGGCGACGGCCTGCGGCAGATACTCCTTGATAAGGCGCATGCCCTCCAGGGCAATGCCAGCCGCCATGGGATGAAAAAACGGCGAACAATAGGCTTCGAGATTGTGCGATAGCGCGTCCATGCCCGTGGCCGCCGTGATCTTCGGCGGCAGGCCCACGGTGAGTTCGGCGTCCAGAATCACGATGGACGGCAGCATGCGGGCGTGAAAGATGATGCGTTTTACCTGCGCGGCCTCGTCGGTGATGACGGATGCCCGCCCGACTTCTGAGCCTGTGCCTGCCGTGGTGGGCACGGCCACGACTGGCGCCATGCCGGCGACGTTGGCGCGCAGGTAGTTGTCGCCGACGTCTTCAAAGTCCCACAGCGGCAGGTGCTGGCCCGCCATCAATGCGATGGCCTTGGCCGCATCGAGTGCGGAGCCGCCGCCAAACGCAATGACACCGTCATGGCGCCCGCGCTTGAACGCCGCGACACCGTCCTCGACGTTGCGCCCGGTTGGATTGCCCTTGATGTCGTGAAAGACCGCGGCATCGACGCCGTCGTCGCGGCACATGCTGACGGCATCGCGCACCATGGGCAACGCGGCCAATCCGGGATCGGTCACGAGCAAGGGTCGTTTCATGCCCAGTTCCCGGCAGCAAGCGGGCAGTTCCTGGATGCGTCCGGGGCCCACCCTGATGGCGGTGGGATAGTTCCAGTTGACGTGAGGGACGGTCATGATTCGATTCCTGGTGGCGCCGCGTTCAGAGGCTGCGCAAATGGAAGGACTTGGGCTGGGTGAGCGGCTCGTAGCCGAGCTTGGACAAGGACACGCCTCGGCCCGATTGCTTGACGCCCGTCCACGCGAGCGCAGGGTCGAGGTAATCGCAACGGTTCATGAAGAAAGTGCCGGCGCGCACCTGCCGGCCAATGCGCAATGCGGCCGCTTCGTCCTGAGTAAAGACGGCAGCCGTCAATCCGTAGGGACTGTCGTTCATCAGTGCGATGGCCTGTTCGTCGCTGTCGACCGGCATGATGCCGGCCACGGGACCGAAACACTCCTCGCTCATGATGCGCATGCGGTGGTCGACCTGCGTCAGCAACGCGGGCGCGACGTAACACGAGCTTTCGCTCGCTTTAAGTGAGCTTTCACTCGCTTTCTTGAAATGCGAGTTATCGATCACGTTTATGGCGCCGGCGCCGACGGCTTGCGCAATCACTTGGCGGATCTCGGCCGCCGCGCGGGCGCGCACGACCGGGCCGAGCGTCGTGCCCGGCTGCAACGGATTGCCCAGCACATAACGCTGCGTCAGGGCGACGGCGCGCTCAACGAACGCGTCGTGCACGCCGCGCGCCACGTAGATACGCTGAATGCCGCAACAGGATTGGCCGGCATTGAAGAAGGCGCCATCGACGAGCGTCTCTGCTGCGGCGTCCAGGTTGGCATCCTCGCGCACATAGGCCGGATCGTTGCCGCCCAGCTCGAGTCCGACGCCGATGAAACGGCCCGCGGCGCTTTCCTCGACGATGCGCCCTCCCCGCACCGAGCCGGTGAAGGACACATAACCGATTTCCGGCGCGCGAATCAGCCGTTGCGTGGTGTCGTGGCTGGCGTGCAGGTATTGAAAGACGCCTCTTGGCGCCCCCGCGTCACGGAATGCGCGATCGATGAGCTCGGCGCACAGCGGCGTCTGGTCCGAATGCTTGAGGATGACGGTGTTGCCGGCCATCAGTGCCGGCACAATGCTGTTCACCGCAGTCAGCAGCGGGTAGTTCCACGGCGCGATGGTGAGCGCCACGCCGATGGGCTCGCGGCTGATGAAGCGCGTGAAGCCGGGCTGCGCGGGCACGGTAATGGGCGCGAGCGCATCGTCCGCGATTGCGATCATGTGCCGCGCGCGGGCAGCGAAGCCGTCGACCTCGCCGGGTGTGTCGCGCAGCGGACGGCCCATCTGAATGGTGATCGCGCGCGCGATCTCGTCCTTGGCCGCCGCGACATGGTCCACGGCAGCCGCCACGATGCGCCCCCGCGCCTGGATGCCGAGCGCATGCCACGCCGGCTGCGCGCCCTGCGCGTTGGCCAGCGCCTGCGAGATCTGCGCTTCGCTGGCGTAGGCGCGGCGCACGACCGGGCGTCCGTCGATGGGGCTGATGGTGATGAGTTCGTGGGTCATGGCTACCCTGATGGCAATGGACGGGTTCAGATAATTTCGAAGTAGCGCGCAAGCTCCCAGTCGGTCACATGACGCCGGAACTGCCGCTCTTCCCATTCGCGCGTCGCGGCGTAGTGCTCGACGAATGCGTCGCCGAACAGCAGCCGCGCGGCGTCGGAGCCGCGAAGACGCTGCGCGGCTTCCCACAAGGTCGTGGGCAGATGCAGATGCGCGGGAAACTCCTGCGTATAGGCATTGCCCTGCACCATGGGCTCGGGCGACAGCCCTTGCTCGATGCCGTACAACCCGGAGGCGAGCGCCGCGGCCAGCGCCAGATAGGGATTGGCGTCGGCCGATCCGATGCGCACTTCGACACGCTGCGATTTGTCGCTGCCCGGGATGAGGCGCAGTGCCGTCGTCCTGTTTTCCATCCCCCACGTGGCGTCCAGCGGCGCCCAATAGCCGGGCACCAGGCGCGAATAGCTGTTGATGGTTTGCGCGTACAAGGCCATGAATTCGGGAAGGTACCGCTGCACGCCCGCCATGAAGGCGGCCTGCAGGTTGCCGACGCCATGTGGCTGCGACTCGTCGTAGAAGGCCGAACGCCCCGTCTTGCGGTCGCGCAGAGACAGGTGAATATGGCCGCTTTGACCCGGGTGGTCGTGCGACCATTTCGCCATGAAGGTGGCCATCAGGCCGTTCTGTTGCGCAAGCGCCTTGGCGAACGTCTTGAACAGAAACGCCTTGTCGCAGGCCGCGGCCGCATGGTCCACGGCAAGCGCGGCCTCCAGCACGCCCGGCCCGGTCTCGGTGTGCAGGCCTTCGATGGGCATGTCCATGCGCTCGCACATGTCGAGCAGCTTGCGATAGAAGTCGCCCTCGACCGTGCTGCGCAGAACCGAATACCCGAAATTGCCGGGTGTCCAGTTCTCCATGTTGCGGTAGTGCTTGGCGCGCACGGAGTGCGGCGTCTCGCGGAACATGAAGAACTCGTACTCCAGCGCGGCATAGGCATCGAAGCCCATGTCCGCCGCGCGATCGATCACGCGGTGCAGCAGGCGGCGCGGACAGATGGCGGCGGCATCGCCCTCGAATTCCGCCAGGAACAGCAGCATGTCTTCGCCGCCAGGGCCTTGTTCCAGCGTGAGACGGCGCGCGCTTTGCGGCACGATGCGCAATTTTGCGTCGGGGTATGCGGTGTGCCAGCCGGTGTACCGGGTGTTGTCGTAGAGCTGATCGTCCAGGTCCCACCCCAGCACCACGTCGCAGAACGCGAGCCCGGAACGCAGCGCGCCCAGGAATTTGTCGCGCCTCAGGTACTTGCCCAGCATGACGCCGTCCACATCGGACAGGCCGATCTTGATATGCGAGAGCGGGCTGGCCTGCACCAGCCGCTCTGCGTCTTCCACCGTTGCTACCCCTAGTGCATGCATGCTCATTCACCTTATGGCTGAAGCGTTGCGTGGAACTGCGGGCGGGCGGCGCGCCGGTCAGGCCATGGCCGCCCCCAGCACCTGCATCGCCTGGCGATGCAGCGCAGGCGTGGCGGCCGCGATCACGCGGCCCTTTGAGGCGAGACCGAGCGGCTGCCCTGCCCAATCCGTCATGACGCCGCCCGCGCCTTCGATCACGGGCGCAAGGGCAAGGTAATCGTAGGGTTGCAGCCCCGCCTCCACGACGAGGTCGACGTGGCCGCTGGCGAGAAGCCCATAGCTGTAGCAGTCGCCGCCATAACGGCGCATGCGTGTCTTGGCTGCCAAGTGGTCGAAAGCGGCCAGCTCGGCGCCCGTGAAGATGTCGGGCGCGGTGGCATACAGGATGGCGCTGTCGAGGTCGGTGCATGCGCGCGTCGCGCACGGCTCGCCGTTCAATCGGGACGGCGCGTCC
>JAEYVD010000483.1 GCA_023432075.1 Pseudomonadota bacterium
TCGGGCGTCTCGACCTCGACCTGCATCATGGGTTCCAGCAGCACGGGATCGGCGCGCCGCATGCCTTCCTTGAACGCCATCGAGCCGGCCATCTTGAACGCGTTTTCGTTCGAGTCGACGTCGTGGTACGACCCGAAGAACAGCGTCACCTTCACGTCCACAACCGGATACCCGGCCAGCACGCCCGCATTGAGGGCCTCGCGAATGCCCTTGTCCACCGCCGGGATGAACTCGCGCGGCACCACGCCGCCCTTGATCGCATCGACGAATTCGTAGCCCTTGCCGGCCTCTTGCGGCTCGAGCTTGAGCACCACGTGGCCGTACTGGCCGCGGCCCCCCGACTGCTTGACGAACTTGCCCTCGACCTCGTTGCAGGTCTTGCGGATGGTCTCGCGGTACGCCACCTGCGGCTTGCCCACCGTGGCTTCCACGTTGAATTCGCGCTTCATGCGATCGACCAGGATTTCCAGGTGCAGCTCGCCCATGCCGGAAATGATGGTCTGCCCGGATTCTTCGTCGGTGCGCACGCGGAATGACGGATCTTCCTGCGCCAGGCGGCCCAGCGCGATGCCCATCTTTTCCTGGTCGGCCTTGGTCTTGGGTTCCACGGCCTGCGAAATGACAGGCTCGGGGAACACCATGCGTTCGAGAATGATGATGTGCGAGGGATCGGTCAGCGTGTCGCCGGTGGTGACGTCCTTGATGCCGACGGCGGCGGCGATGTCGCCCGCATACACTTCGGTGATCTCGCGCCGTTCGTTGGCGTGCATCTGCAGAATGCGGCCCAGGCGCTCTTTCTTTTCCTTGATGGGGTTGTAGACCGAGTCGCCCGACTTCACCACGCCGGAATACACGCGGAAGAACACGAGCTGCCCGACGAAGGGATCGGTCATGATCTTGAAGGCAAGCGCGGAGAACGGCTCGTTGTCGGTCGGATGGCGTTCGATTTCGTGGTCGCGCTGGTCATGGCCCTTGATGGCGGGCACATCCACCGGCGAGGGCATGTAGTCGATGACCGCGTCCAGCATCGCCTGCACGCCCTTGTTCTTGAAGGCGCTGCCGCACAGCATCGGCACGATCTCGTTGGCGATCGTGCGGGCGCGCAGGCCTTCCTTGATTTCCGCTTCGGTAAGCGGCTCGCCGGACAGGTATTTTTCGAGCAGGGTTTCGTTGGCTTCGGCGGCCTTTTCCACCATTTTCTCGTGCCATTCTTGCGCCTGGTCCTGCATCGCCGCGGGGATGTCCACGTACTGGAACTTCACGCCCTGGCTGGCGTCGTCCCAGATGATGGCCTTCATCTTGACCAGATCGATCACGCCCTCGAAGTGGTCCTCGGCGCCCACCGGCAACTGGATGGGCACGGCGTCGCCCTTCAGGCGCTCGGCGATCTGGCGCTGCACGCGCAGAAAGTCCGCGCCGACGCGGTCCATCTTGTTGACGAAGGCCAGGCGCGGCACCTTGTATTTGTTGGCCTGGCGCCAGACCGTTTCGGACTGCGGCTGCACGCCGCCCACGGCGTCATAGACCATGACGGCGCCGTCCAGCACGCGCATGGAACGTTCGACCTCGATGGTGAAGTCGACGTGGCCCGGCGTGTCGATGATGTTGATGCGGTGTTCGGGATAGTTGCCCGCCATGCCCTTCCAGAAGGCGGTGGTGGCGGCCGACGTGATGGTGATGCCGCGTTCCTGCTCCTGCTCCATCCAGTCCATCACCGCCGCGCCGTCATGGACCTCGCCGATCTTGTGGGTGATGCCGGTGTAGAAGAGGATGCGCTCGGTGGTCGTGGTTTTGCCTGCGTCAATATGGGCGCTGATGCCGATATTGCGATAAAGCTCGATGCGCGTCTTGCGGGTCATGGCCTCTTCCTACGGTTGGATGAAGATGCGTAAATATTACGCGCCGTGCGGCAAGATACAAGCCTGAAACGGCCCGCTGACCCGAGTTTGGCGGGTCCATCAGTTTGGCCCCGCCATACCAACGTATGGGGGCTTGCGCCAGGCATGAAAAAGCCCCTCCGACGGAGGGGCCTTGGGGCGTGCCGCGGCGCGCTGCGCGCACCACTTTGGCGCGCAATTACTTCTTGTCTTCCTTGACGCGATACACCAGCACGGCAGTGGTAGCCAGCGAAAGCACCTTGGCGGTGACGCTGCCCAGCAGCAGGCGCGACAGGCCGCTGCGGCCGTGGCTGCCGATGAAGATCAGATCGCAGCCGGCGTCAGTGGCGGCCTGGACGATGCCGTCGGCCACGTTGAAGTTGGACACGGCGCGCGCTTCGACCTTGACGCCAGCGGTATCGGCACGGTCGCTGATCTGCTTGAGGTATTTGTCGGCTTGCTCGGCGGAGGCCTTTTCGTAGTCTTCGTCGGTGATGGCGTAGGCCGCGGCCATGCCGTCAAAACCGATGGTGGCCGCGAAGGGCTGCGTCACGTAGAGGGCGACGACTTCAGCGCCGATTTCGCGCGCGAAGCAGATACCTGCGTTGGCGGCTTGCGCCGAGAGCGGGGAACCGTCGGTGGGAATCAGGATCTTCTTGAACATCTTGCCTGCTCCTGTGTTGGAGGAATCTTTATGCTACCGGAAAGCCGCCGGGCCGACATCAGCCGAACTGGCGGCCTTGACGAGGGTCAAGGCGGGGTTTATCCCAACTGCTGGGCAGCCGCGAACAGGTTGGTGCAGCGGGTGCCGGTGCGGCAGTATGCCAGGACCGGGCCCGGCAGGGT
>JAEYVD010000511.1 GCA_023432075.1 Pseudomonadota bacterium
CGGCCGCCGGCAGCGCTCATCGGGCTGGACAATGTGCTGCTCAGCCCCCATGTGGCGGGCTGGTCACCGGAATCGGTGGCCGCGCAGTTCCGTATCTTCATGGAGAACCTCGACGGCTATTTCTCCGGGCGGGGCCCGGTGACCCCGGTGCCGTAAGCGCCGGCCCTCGCGGGCCGGCAGCAGGCGTCTCTCAGTTGATGTGCGGGTGCCGGTCGGCCAGGCGCTGGCGGCGCTGGCGCAAGGCTTCGAGCTGGCTTTCCAGTTCGGCGATCTCGGCCTCGACGTCATTGAGGTTTTCCTCGATGTGCTCGTAGGCCTGTTGCAGCAGTGCGCGGGCCTCCTGGCGGTTGGAGGCGTTGGGCGTGTCGCCGCGCATCGGGCGGTTGGCGGTCTCGGGCAGGAAGAAAGACGTCACCAGGCCGACAACGGCGGCGATCATGAGGTAATAGGCCGGCATCAGCAGGTTGCCGGTGTCTTCGACCAGCCAGGCGGCCGCCGTGGGGGTCAGGCCGGCGATGATGATGGCGACGTTGAACGAGCCCGCCAGCGCGCTGTAACGGATGCGCGTGGGAAACAGCGCCGGCAGCGTGGAGGCCATGACGCCAGTCAGGCAGTTCAGCAGCACCGCCAGCATCAGCAGGCCAAGGAAGATCAGCCCGGTGTTGTCGCTGCCGATGAAATGAAAGGCCGGAATGGCGGCCACCAGCAGGCCCACGCTGCCCACCAGCAGGAAGGGCTTGCGCCCGATCTTGTCGCTGAAGAACCCCACCACAGGCTGCACGAAGAGCATGCCTATCATCACCACCACGATGATCAGCACGCCGTGTTCTTCGGAGTAGCCCAGGCTGCTCGACAGATAGGTCGGCAGGTAGGTCAGCAGCATGTAGTAGGTGATGTTGGTCACCAGCACCATGCCGATGCAGATCATCAGCGGCTTGCGGTACTTGGAGAAGATTTCGCGAAAAGAGATGCTGGGCCGTTCCTGGATGGCGTCGCGGTCTTCCTTTTCCATGCGCTCCAGCTGCTGGGTGAAGGCCGGGGTTTCCTCGGCAGCATGGCGCAGATACAAGCCCAGCAGGCCCAGCGGGCCGGCCACGAAGAATGGCACGCGCCAGCCCCAGTCCAGGAAGGTCTGTTCGCCGAGAATGGTCTGCAGCAGCACCACCAGGCCGGCACCCAGCACGAAGCCGGCGATCGAGCCGAAGTCCAGCCAGCTGCCCAGGAAGCCGCGCTGCCGGTCCGGCGCATACTCGGCCACGAAGATGGCCGCGCCGGTGTATTCACCGCCGACCGAGAATCCCTGCGCCAGCTTGCACAGCAGAAGCAGGATGGGCGCCCACAGGCCGATGGCGGCATAGGAGGGGATCAGGCCGATGCAGAAGGTGCTGATGGCCATGATGATGATGGTCAGCGACAGCACCTTCTGGCGTCCGAAGCGGTCGCCCATGACGCCGAAGAAAAGCCCTCCCAGCGGACGGACCAGGAAGGGCACCGAGAAGGTGCCCAGCGCGGCGATGGTCTGGACGGCGGGCGATGCGTCGGGGAAGAAGACCTTGCCCAACGCATAGGCGACAAAGCCATAGACGCCGAAGTCGAACCACTCCATGGCGTTGCCCAGGGCAGCGGCCGTGACGGCTTTTTTCAGCTTGGTGTTGTCGATGACGGTGATGTCTGCGATCTGCAGGGGCCGGGCAGGCGATGACTCGGAGAGCGGCGGTGTCATGACATGAATTCCGGTTGGCAAGACTTGCGGTTGGAAGCAAAGACAGGACTCGGAAACGCATCTGGCCGGACATTGGCGCGTCCGGCTCACTATCGCAAACAGATTGCCCGCAATTGGCGGGGCCGTCAACGCCGCCAATAGCGGCGCGCGTTGACGGTGGCGGCCGGCCACACGATGCGGCGGGGGAACTGCATGAAGGGGGCGCGCTGGGCGCCCGTGCAGACCGGCCGGGTCGGCTTAGAAGCGGTGGCGCAAGCCGACGCCCATCGCGGTGCTCTTGAGACCGTCGACGAAGGCATAGTCCTTGGCGTAGGAGCCGTAGGCGTACACGTTGGTGCGCTTGGACAGATCGTAGGTATAGCCCAGGCTGAAGACATTCATGGTGTCATCGTTGCCGTTCAGGCGCTTGTTGGACGGATCGACACGCTGCCACGAGCCGAACAGGCTCGATGCGCCGCTGAGCGGCACGGTGGCGCCGACCATGTAGGCGTTGGCCTTGAAGCCGTCGGCAAAGCGGTAGGAGCCGAACTCGTTGCTGTAGGGCGTGCCGCTATCCAGATCCTGCCCGACGAACCAGCCGTCAGTAGTGCGGCCGTAGGCGGCGGCGACCTTGACGACTTCGAAGTCGTAGGTGGCGCCGATGGCGTACTGGCGCGGGGTCGCACCCTTGTCCACGCTGGAGCGGCTGGCGCCGTTGAGCTGATCATAGGTCAGCGTCACGTTCAGGGGGCCGCTCAGGTAACGCACGCCGGCGGTGATGCCGCGCGTGTTGTCAGCCGTGCGGAAACCCGAGTGCGAGGCGTCTTCGCTGTCGACATTGAACGAGTAGCCGACGCCCAGTTCGATGCCGTTGACCGAAGGCGTACGGTACATCACCATGTTGTCCCAGCGCATGGTGTTGGCGGCGCTGAAGCCGGTGCCCATGTTGGCCTGGCCATAGCTGGTGTAGAACGGGTCGATGTCGGCCAGGTAGTTGGAGCCGACGGTGGCCTGGCGGCCGAATTCGAGCGAACCCCAGGCGTCGTTGGCCAGGCCGATGGTGGCTTGGCGGCCGAACAGGCGGCCGGACTGGCCGCGGCCGCCGTTGGCGGAGTCAAAGCCGCTTTCCAGCTTGAAGACGGCGCGCAGGCCGTCGCCCAGATCTTCGGATCCGCGCAGGCCCCAGCGGGAGCCGGCCTGGATGCCGTTGATCATGCCGACTTTGGAACCACTGTATCCATCGCCCTTGATCTTGTTGTAGCCGAGGCCGGTGTCGATGACACCGTAGAGAGTGACTGACGGTTCTGCCTGGGCAACGCTTGCGAAAGAGGCCAGCATTGCCGCGGCGAGCAGCGTCTTTTTCATCCGGAAAACTCCTGTGATGCAGTTGAAGAAAAGCAAAAGGAACACGACGCCAAACCTCAATCCGGCGGTGTTCCTCGGGGCATAGTGTAGAACAATGCGTTAATTGTCGTTATCCGCCGTCAATTTTTGCCAAAATTCGAACTTGTTCTAGTGGCGCACGCGGTGCAACGTGCGCAGGGGCAGCGGGGACGGATTGACCTTGACGCGTCATAGTGGCATCTTGCCCAAAACCCGAATCTTGGATCCCCGTCTTGGAATTTCCCCAGCCGCTCGTCACCGTCGACGCCGTTCTTCTCACCCTGCGCGAATCCGGCCTGGAAGTCGCGCTGCACCAGCGCGACCGCGAGCCCTTCCAGGGCGCGATGGCGCTGCCCGGCGGCGTGGTGCACGCCGACGAGGACGCGTCCACCGAAGACAGCATCCGGCGCGTGTTGCGGGAAAAGACCGGGTTCGAGCCGCGGTACCTTGAGCAGTTGCAGGTGTTTTCGGGCATGGATCGCGACCCGCGGCAATGGTCGCTGTCGGTGGCCTACGTGGCCCTGGTGCCCGCCGCCGAACTGGCTGCCGCCACGCGCGCCGAGTTCCGCTTTGTCAGCGTGGACGCGCTGCCGCCGCTGGCGTTCGATCACGCCGCCATTGTCCGCGCGGCCGTGGACCGCCTGCGCAGCAAGTCCACCTATTCCACGCTGCCGTTCTTCCTGTTGCCCGAGCGCTTCACGCTGACGCAGTTGCAGCACACCTACGAAGCGATCCTGCAGACCCGGCTCGAAAAGTCCAATTTCCGCCGCAAGATGGAAGCGTGGGGCGCGCTGGAGGCCACCGACGAACTGGTTGGCGGCGCGCAGCGGCCGGCGCGCCTGTACCGGCTGAGGGATTTCACGTTTTTCGACCGTAGCGTCGGCTAAGGCGCGGGCCGTAACATTTGAGGCGCCTTGATAGTTGCATAACGACAATAAGTAGGCTTATACTGGCGTCACTTAGTTTTGAAATGCCACTAAGGGACGATCATGTTCACCATCACTGCGGTCATTGAAGGACAACGCCTGACCGATACGCCGGCAGCGTTCCGGTTTCCGGGCGGCGAAATGCAGGTCACCATTCCGGCGGGGTTGCGCGGTCAGGCGGACGCCGCCCGCGAATTCCGCATCCATGCCTTGCTGAAATCGGCCGACGACGTCATGCAACTGTTGCTGTTGACCGATGCCCTGCGCCGTCTGAACCCCGGCGTGCCGGTGCATCTGGACATGCCCTACGTGCCGTACGCCCGCCAGGACCGCGTGTGCAATCCGGGCGAGGCGCTGGGCGCCGCGGTGTTCTGCAAGCTGATCAACGACCAGCAGTACGCCACCGTCACCATCGTCGAACCCCACAGCGATGTCACGCCCGCGCTGCTTGCGCGGGTGCGGGTGGTCGATGCCGCCGCCTACTTGAAGAAGGCGCTGGCCGCCCCGGCCTTCGCGCAGGGCGTCACCCTGATGGCGCCGGACGCCGGCGCCCGCAAGCGGGTGCAGGCGCTGGCCAAGGCGCTGGGCGTGGCGGACGTGCGCTACGCGGAAAAGGTCCGCGATCCGCAGACCGGCCGCATTACTGAAACCCGCGTGCCCGACGATATCCCGGCCCAGCCGGTGCTGGTGGTCGACGACATCTGCGACGGCGGCCGCACGTTCCTGGAACTGGCCGCCACCCTGCGCGGCAAGACCCGTCAGCCGCTGTACCTGTATGTCACGCACGGCATCTTCAGCAAGGGCCTGACCGAGCTGAAGGCCAATTACGCCGAGATTTTCACCGCCTACGACTGGACTCGCAGCGAAGACGCCCCTGTGCCGGGCGCCGCCGCAGCCGTCCTGGTCAACTAAGCAGCCAAGAAGGAAAACGCCATGAATGCCCCCGACACCCTGGCCCCCGCGCTCAAGAACGGCCTGAATCCCTTTCTGCAGGCGGATTTCTACAAGACCGGCCACCCGTTCCAGTACCCCAAGGGCACGAACAAGATCCTTGCCAACTTCACGCCGCGTTCCGCGCGTCTGGCGCCGGTGCTGCCCGAACTGTTCGACGAGAAGATCGTCTGGTTCGGCCTGCAGGGCTTCATCAAGGAAATCCTGATCGGGCTTTTCAACCGCGAGTTCTTCGGCAAGCCGGCCTCGACGGCGGTGCGCCAGTACCAGCGCCGCGTGGACAACGCGCTGGGCAAGGGCGCGGTCACGGTCGACCACCTGCAGGCGCTGCACGACCTGGGCTACCTGCCGCTGGAAATCCGCTCGGTGCCTGAAGGCGCCCGCGTCGACATCCGCGTGCCGCCGGTCACCTTCGTCAACACCCGGCCGGAATTCGCCTGGCTGGTGACCTACATCGAGACCCTGTTCAGCTGCGAATCCTGGAAGCCGTCCACGGTCGCCACCATCGCCTTCGAATACCGCAAGCTGCTGACCTACTTCGCGCAGTTGACCGGCAGCCCGATGGCGTTCGTGGACTGGCAGGGCCACGACTTCTCGATGCGCGGCATGGCCGGCCTGTACGACGCGCGCAAGTGCGGCGCGGGCCACCTGTTGTCCTTCACCGGCACCGACACGATCCCGGCCATCGATTACCTTGAAGACCTCTACAACGCGGATTCGGATCGGGAGCTCATCGGCGGCTCGGTGCCGGCGACCGAACACTCCGTGATGTGCCTGGGCAGCAAGGAAGGCGAGATCGAAACCATCCGCCGCCTGGTCAAGCAGGTCTATCCGGCGGGCATCGTGTCCGTCGTGTCGGACACCTGGGACTTCTGGCAGGTGGTCACGGATTTTGCGGCGGCGCTCAAGTCCGAGATCATGAGCCGCGAGCCGGATGCGCTGGGCAACGCCAAGGTCGTGTTCCGCCCGGACTCTGGCGATCCCGTGAAGATCCTGACGGGTTACTTCTGCACCGACGTGCCGCGCGTAGACGACCGCGCTGCCCTGCAAGCGGCGCAAGCCGCCGGCTTTGAGGCCGTGCGCGATGCGGCCACCGGCAACTACTGGCTGCTGGGTGAAGACGCCAGCGCGCGGCAAGCCCTGCGCGCCGCCGAGGTGAAGGGCGCCGTGCAATGCCTGTGGGATACCTTTGGCGGGGTTGAGACCGAGCGCGGCTACAAGCTTCTGGATCCGCACGTCGGCCTGATCTACGGCGACTCCATCACGCTGACCCGGGCGCGCGACATCCTGGTGCGGCTGGAGCGCAAGGGCTTTGCCTCGGGCAACGTGGTGCTGGGCATCGGGTC
>JAEYVD010000540.1 GCA_023432075.1 Pseudomonadota bacterium
CGGCCGCCGCCTGACGGCGGCCAACCTCATTCCCCTCGTTCAAGGAAGCTCCCATCATGATGAAAGGACAACTCGCCGGCCTGATGCGCCAAGCGCAGCAGATGCAGGAAAACATGAAGAAGGCGCAGGACGCGCTCGCCGACATCCAGGTCGAAGGCGCCTCGGGCGGCGGTCTGGTGAAGGTCACGATGACCTGCCGTCATGACGTCAAGCGCGTCGAGATCGATCCGTCGCTGCTGGCCGACGACAAGGACATGCTGGAAGACCTGGTCGCCGCCGCGTTCAACGACGCGCTGCGCAAGGCCGAAGCCACCTCCCAGGAGAAGATGGCGTCGGTGACCGCCGGCATGCCGCTGCCCCCGGGCATGAAGCTGCCGTTCTGATAGGCGCTGCCGTAGGCTGCAATGGATCCCTTACTGCCTGAACCCGAGCCGCTGGTCTCGCTGATCGAAGCGCTGCGTCGCCTGCCCGGCGTGGGCGTGCGATCGGCCAGACGCATGGCCTACCACCTGTTGCAGCATGACCCGCAAGGCGCGGACATGCTGGGGCGGGCGCTTGCCGGCGCAGTGCGGGATCTGAAGCACTGCGCGCGTTGCAACAGCTTTTCCGAAGACGAGGTCTGCGCGACCTGCTCCAACACCAAGCGTGATCCCTCGCTGCTGTGCATCGTGGAAACGCCGGCCGACCAGAACATGATCGAGTCCAGCCACGGCTATCGCGGTCTGTACTACGTGCTGATGGGCCGCGTCGCGCCGCTGGAAGGCATTGGCCCGCGCGAGCTGGATTTCGACCGCGTGATCAAACGCGCGACCGACGGCGTGGTGCAGGAGGTCATCCTGGCCACCAACTTCACGGCCGAAGGCGAAACCACCGCGCATTTCCTGGGCGAGGCCCTTGGCGAGCGCGGGCTGCGGGTCACGCGCCTGGCGCGTGGCGTGCCGGCCGGCAGCGAGCTCGAATACGTCGACGCCGGCACCATCGCCTGGGCATTGATGGAGCGCAAGACCACCTGACGCTCGCGGTACCAGAACGCCCGCCGGCAACGCATCGGCAGGGCAAACCATGTGAGGAAGACAAACCATGTCAGCGCTGACCGGACTCAAAGTCCTCGAACTCGGCACGCTTATCGCCGGCCCGTTCGCCGCGCGCATCTTCGGCGAATTCGGCGCCGACGTCATCAAGGTGGAAACCCCGCACGGGCCGGATGGCACGGGCGGCGGCGATCCCATCCGCAGCTGGCGCCATCTGCACGAGGGCAACTCCCTGTGGTGGACGGTGCAGGCCCGCAACAAGCAATCCATCGCACTCAACCTGAAGGACCCGCGCGCCCAGGAGATCGCCCGCAAGCTGGCGCTGGACGCCGACGTAGTGGTCGAAAACTACCGCCCGGGCGTTCTGGAAAAGTGGGGGCTCGGCTACGAACAGCTGCGAGCCATCAACCCCGCGCTCATCATGGTCCGACTGTCTGGCTACGGCCAGACAGGCCCCATGAAGGATCAGCCCGGCTTCGGCGCCATCGGCGAATCCATGGGCGGCCTGCGCTATGTGTCCGGCCATCCCGACCGTCCGCCGCTGCGGGTCGGCATCTCCATTGGCGATTCCATCGCGGCGTTGCATGGCGTGATCGGCGCGATGATGGCGCTGCGCCATCGCGATGCCACCGGTGGCCGCTGGAATGGCAAGACGGGCGACGAATGTCAGGCAGGGCAGGGCCAGATGGTTGACGTGGCCCTGTACGAAGCCGTGTTCAACATGATGGAAAGCCTGGTCCCTGAATACGACGTGGCCGGCGTGGTGCGCGAGCGCACGGGCGGCGCCTTGCCCGGCATCGTGCCGTCCAACACCTACACCACCCGCGATGGCCAGAACATTGTCATCGCCGGCAATGGCGACGCGATCTTTCATCGCCTGATGCGGGCGATCGGCCGCGACGATCTGGCCGAGGATCCGGATCTGGTGCGCAACGACGGCCGCGCGCGGCGTGTCCAGGAGATCGACGGGGCGATCCAGCAATGGTGCGACGGACGCGGTATCGAAGCGGCACTTGAGGCGCTCAAGCGCGCCGACGTGCCGGTCGGCAAGATCTACAGCGTGGCCGATATGTTCAGCGATCCGCAGTTCCTCGCACGCCGCATGATCGAGCAGCACCGCCTTGCGGACGGCAGCCCGGTCAAGCTGCCCGGCGTGGTTCCCAAACTCTCGGAAACGCCCGGTCAGACGCGCTGGGTAGGCCCGAAATTAGGGGAACATACCGAGGAAGTCCTGAAATCGCTGGGGTATGATTCAGCGGCTATCGACGAGCTGGCGAAGACCGGCGCTATCGGAATATCCGACAACCAGGAGACAAACCAATGACAGTCACCCGCCGTGAACTGCTCAAGATGGCTGGCGCTGCCGGCGTCATGGGCATGGCCCCTGCCATCGTGCGCGCGCAAAAGCTTGAAAAGACCAAGGTTCAGATCGCAGTCGGCGGCAAGCCGCTGATCTACTACCTCCCGCTGACGATTGCCGAGGTGCGCGGCTACTTCAAGGACGAAGGGCTGGACGTCAGCATCGCCGACTTCGCCGGCGGCTCCAAGGCCT
>JAEYVD010000619.1 GCA_023432075.1 Pseudomonadota bacterium
CCACCGTCGCGCTCAACCTGCCCGGCTACTCGGTCTACATCGCCAGCAAGGCCGCGGTCGAAAGCCTGACGCAGGTCTTTGCCAAGGAACTGCGCGGCCGCCAGATCAGGGTGAATGCCGTCGCCCCCGGCCCCGTCTCCACCGAGCTGTTTTTCAAGGGCAAGAGCCCCGAGCTGATCGAGCACTACGCCAAGATGCCGCCGCTGGAACGCCTGGGCCAGCCGGATGACATCGCGGGCATCGTCTCATTCCTGGCGGGACCGGACAGCGGGTGGGTCAATGGGCAGATCGTGCGTGCGAATGGCGGCGTGGCCTGAAATTTTTTTGCGCGTTCGCCGGCATCGCCGCCGCGCGCGCTCATCCCAAAGCACGAGCCCGGCCTGTCGGCCGGGCTTTTCTTTCAGGGCGCTGAATGCCGCATATTTGCTGATGTCCTCATCCGTTCTACCCATGCGCGCCTCGGCCGATGGACCGAGGGGCAGTTGCGGGTTTTGAAATTTTCCGATCGCGCGCTCGGGACTTTGCATTACAGAAAAGTCTGGCCAGTTGGACGAGGTTTGCATGAGACGGAGTGCCTAAGCCGTGGTTTAGCCTGACCCGGCAGTACTCCGACTCACCTTGATCGATTGGACGAAAGCAATGAATCAACTCATTCATCCGGACTGCCACCCCTTTACCGCCGCAGGCAATCTGAAGCAGATCTCCGCGTATTACGAGGAAGGTCGCCGTGTCATGTGGATGATGCTGCGCGCGCAACCGCGCCCGTGCTTTAACCATGAATTGATTGACGAGATCATGACCTTGGCGCGCGCCGCCAAGGATTCCGGCCTGCCCATCGACTTCTGGGTCACCGGTTCGCTGGTGCCCCAGATCTACAACGTTGGCGGCGACCTGAACTTTTTCGCCGAGGCCATCCGCACCGGCAAGCGCGAAGCGCTGCGGGCCTATGCCCGCGCTTGCGTCGACTGCGTACATGCCGCCACGCGCGGCTTCGATACCGGCGCCATCTCGCTGGCCATGATCGAGGGCACCGCGCTGGGCGGCGGCTTCGAGGCCGCGCTGGCCCACCACTTTGTGCTGGCGCAGAACAATGCGCGCATGGGCTTCCCCGAAATGGCGTTCAACCTGTTCCCCGGCATGGGCGGCTATTCGCTGGTCGCGCGCCGCTCGGGCATGAAGCTGGCCGAAGAGCTGATCGGCACCGGTGAATCGCACACGGCCGAGTGGTATCACGGCCGCGGCCTGGTCGACGTGCTGTTCGAGCCCGGCGAAGCCTACAAGGCCACGCGCACCTTCATCGACGTCATGCGCCCCAAGCTCAACGGCATGCGCGCGATGCTGCGCGCCCGCCAGCGTGTGCTGAGCCTGTCGCGTTCCGAACTGATGGATATCACCGAGGATTGGGTCGAGGCGGCCTTCTCCATCGATCCGAAGGACCGCGCCTACATGGAACGGCTGGTGATGGCGCAGAACCGACGCACGGCAGGCAGCTCGGAGGCCACCGAAGTGGCCACCATGCACTGATCCGGCGGCGCGCCGCCGGTTGCGTCACGCAATGAGATGCAGCCGGCGGCGCTGCGCCAGCCAGGCGGTGAGCTCTTGCGCAGGCATGGGCTTGGCGTACAGATAGCCCTGCTTGGCGTCCACGCCCAGGGTGTCCAGGAAGACGGTCTCTTCCTGGGTCTCCACGCCCTCGGCGATGACCTTGAGCTCTAGCGTGCGTGCCACGGCGACGATGGCGCGCGCCAGCGCCTGCGACACCGGGTTTTCATTCACGCCGCGCACAAAGCTGGCGTCAAGCTTGATCGCGTCCAGCGGAATGCGCGCCAGCTGAGACAGCGACGAATAGCCCGTGCCGAAGTCATCCAGGTGCACGCGCGCCCCCAGTTGCCGGAACTGCTTGATGAGTTCGATGGCGGCGTCCTCATCGTCGATCAGGCAGCTTTCCGTCAGTTCGATGTCGAGAAGGCAGGGGTTGAGGCTGGCGTCGTTGATGGCCCGCATAAATTCGCTGACCACGCCCTTGTCGTCCAGCTGGCGGGCCGACATGTTGATGGCAATGCGCAGGTTCAGGCCCTCTCGCTTCCAGGCCGCCGCCTGCCGCGCGGCTTCGCGCATCACCCAGACGCCCAGCGGCGAGATGAGACCCGATTCCTCGGCATACGGGATGAAGGTATCGGGACCCACCATGCCGCGCTCCGGCGAGCGCCAGCGCACCAGCGCTTCCACGCCGTCGACTTCGCCGGTGCGTCCCACCAGCTTGGGCTGGTAGTACAGCATCAGGTGATTCTCGGCCAGCGCCTTGCGCAGGTTGGTATCCAGCCACACGTAGTCCGCGTTGCGGCGGTCCATGTCGGGCTGGAACACGCGGTACGTATGGCGGCCCGCTTCCTTGGCCACATACATGGCGATGTCGGCGCTGCGCACCACGCTGTCCAGGTCGGCCCCGTGGTCGGGATACATGGCGATGCCGATGGAGCAACTGGTGTAGACCTCGATGAGGCCCTGGCGGAAAGGCTCGCGCAGCCGGTCGATAATGCGCTGCGCGGTGGCCTCCAACTGCCAGGCCTGCGCTTCTTCCTGCAGCACGATGAATTCGTCGCCGCCCAGGCGGGCCAGCGTCTGGCCATCGGACAGGCAGTTCGAAATGGCGACTGCCACGGCTTTCAACAGCCGGTCGCCGAAGCCGTGGCCGTAGTGGTCGTTGATGCGCTTGAAGTTGTCCAGGTCCAGGAACAACACCCCGCCCCGCCCTTCCCGGCTGGCGTCCAGCGCTGCCTTCAACCGCGACGTGATCGCGTGCCGGTTGGGCAGGTTGGTCAGCATGTCGGTGTTGGCAAGCACGCGCAGGCGCTCCTGCGCCTGGCGTTCCTCGGTGATGTCGGTGCCCGAACAGATCAGGTAGACACGCTTTTCGCCGCTGCCGCTGGTGACGAACTTGTTGCGGAACAAAAAGAGGCGCGGCCCCTTGACGGTGTTGATCGTGCGCTCGACCTCATACGACTGTCCGCGCTTGTAGAACTCGGCAATATTGCGGCGCGAGGCGATGGCTTCTTCGCGCGTCATGAACATCTCGAAGACACTGCGGCCCACGATGTCCTGTTCGCGCTTGCCGGTATATTCCTCGCACAGCTTGTTAAAGCGCTGCACGCGGCCATTCTGGTCCACGATGGCGATGACCGAATTGGCTTCGGACACCACCGTTTCGGCGAACGACAGGCCTTCGACGAGGTCCTTGGCGACGGAATCGGTATCCGTGTGGGCCGATGCGGTGCCGGCCCATTCGTTGGCGTTGATCTTGCGGCCGACCAGGTGCAGGTGCAGCAGATCGCCATACAGCATGATGTCGATGCGCACGCTAGACGTGATGCCGGTCAGGCTGCGAACGGCCTCGGCCTGATCCGGGCGCAAGGCCATGGCGATATTGGTCGCGCCCTTGACTGCGGCGAGTTCAATCGCATCGCTATCGGCGGATAACCGCCAATATGGGCTCTGCGTACCGAAATGCGTGTGCAGGATCGCTTTTTCGTCCTGGTTCTCAGTCATTGGTATCCCCCCGCAGTCCTAAGGCCCGCGAAACACATTACGGGCTACTGAATTTGGGGTCAACCACCTTTGCGGCGGTGCAAACCTGTTTATTGCGGTTTATTTCGTCGGCATTCCCGCAGTTTTGCAATTGTCTGAAATACAGGTGTTTTCCCAGCGAAGGCGGCGTGCGACGGGAATCGATTATTTCGTTTCCTTTCAATACCCGCAAAAACGACAACGCCGGAAACCCTTGGCGGATTTCCGGCGTATGGCGGAGAAGGCGCGCAAGGCGCCGGCGCTAATGGGCTTATTCGCCCTTCACGCCCGCCTCATCGATGACCTTGGTCCAGCGCGCCACTTCGGCCGACACGCGCTTGCCGGCGTCGGCAGGCGTGGTCCACGTGGCGATCGCGCCCTGGTTCAGCAGCGACGCCTTCACCTCGGGCTTGGCCAGGATCTTCTTGAGCTCGGCATTCAGGCGTTCGATGACCGGCGCCGGCGTATTGGCCGGGGCCACGATGCCGAACATCGAGCTGACCTCGAAGTCTTTCAGGCCGGCTTCGGCGGCCGTGGGCACGTCGGGCAGCGCATCGACGCGTTGCGGCGAGGTCACCGCCAAAGCCCGCAGCTTGCCGGCCTTGATGTTCGCCTGCGCGGCAGGCACCGTCTCGATCATGCTCAGCACCTGGCCGCCCATCAGGTCGGTCATGGCCGGGCCGCTGCCCTTGTAGGGCACGTGCAGGATGTCGGCGCCCGCCGCGCGCTTGAACATTTCGCCGGCCAGATGCTGGGGCGAGCCGTTGCCGGCCGAGGCCATGGTCAGGTAGCCGGGCTTGGACTTGGCCAGCGCGATGAACTCGGGCAGCGTCTTGGCCTGCACCGACGGGTTGACCACGAACACCAGCGGCACGGTGCCGACGATGGACACCGGCGCGAAGCTCTTTTCCACGTCGTACGTGACGCGGCCGCGGTACAGCGCGGCATTGATGGAGTGGCTGGTCAGCGCGCCCATCAGCAGCGTGTAGCCGTCGGGCTGGGCCTTGGCGACCTGGTCCGCGCCGATGTTGCCGGCAGCGCCCGCGCGGTTTTCCACGACCACGGTCTGGCCCAGCGCGCCCGTCAATTCCTGCGCAAGCACGCGGCCGATCACGTCGGTGGCGCCCCCGGGCGGGTAAGGCACGATCATGCGGATGGGCTTGTCCGGATAGGCGTCGGCGGCATGCGCCGGGGCGGAAATGCCGGCGCAAAGGGCCAGCAGGGAAAACAGCACGGCGCGGCGCGGCCGCAGACGCAGGTCTGACATAGGGTCTCTCCAAGCCGGGATGGGTATAGGAATGAACGGACGCCCGGTTCGTCAACCGCGCCAGTGTAGGGGGCCGAGCTTGATTGAAGAATCGCCATTTTTCTATCGACTGATCTTCATTTCAGATCAATAGAAGCCATCTGCACAAACCGCTTGCGGGCGCTGCAAGGGGCTGGATATGATGACGCCGCAGGATTATCAATAATATTATCGGGACTGAAAATGACGGACGAGACCAAGGGCGGCAAGCCCGGCAAGGGCCCTTTTGACAGCGACAGCGCCACCGCGCAGGGCGTGGCCCGCGGGCTGACCAATTACGGCGACAAGGGCTTTTCACTGTTCCTGCGCAAAGCCTTCATCAAGGGCGCCGGCTTGTCGGACGACGCCCTGGCGCGTCCCATCATCGGTATCGTCAACACCGGCAGCAGCTACAACCCCTGCCACGGCAACGCCCCGCAGCTCATCGAGGCCGTCAAGCGCGGCGTCATGCTGGCCGGCGGCCTGCCGATGGACTTTCCCACCATCTCGGTGCACGAAAGCTTCTC
>JAEYVD010000354.1 GCA_023432075.1 Pseudomonadota bacterium
CATGAATTCGGATTCGTGTTCACGCAGGCGATTTATCCGGACCCGTGGTTCGGCGACTACATGGAAAGCCTGTGGTTCGTCCGCGTGCCCACCGACGGCGGCGGGCTGATGCGGATGGACTTCGACGCGCGCGTGCTGGACATCAATCAGTTGCCCCCCGCCCTGCTCCGCAACCTGCCCGGCCTGGACATGGACGTGTTGCGCGCGGGCCTGGCGACCGCCGCGCGCGGCCTGCGCCATTTCGAGGGCGAAGGCGAGTGGGTGGCCTGGCGGCGCACGGACGCCGCCTCTGCCGACCTGCCCGCCGCTACACGCGATCCAGACCCTGCTTGAGGTCCGCCAGAATGTCCTCGGGCGTTTCCAGCCCCACGGACAGCCGCAGCAACCCTTCGGACAGGCCGTAGCGCTCGCGGTCCTCGGCCGAGTAGCTGGCGTGGGTCATCGACGCGGGATGCTGGATCAGCGTTTCGGGATCGCCCAGGCTGACCGCAATGCGCGCCAGCTTCAGGCTGTTCAAGAGCGTCTTGCCGGCGGACAACCCGCCCTTCAGCTCGAAGGCCACCAGCCCGCCCCCCGCCGCCTGCTGGCGCGCCGCGATGTCGGCGCCCGCCGTGCCGGACAGGCCCGGATAGAACACGTCGGCCACTGCCGGGTGCTCGCGCAGCAGCTTGGCCACCTTCAACGCGGATTCGCTGTGCCGCTGCACGCGCAGCTCCAGCGTCTTGATCCCGCGCAGCACCAGAAAGGCCGTGAACGGCGACAGCGTCGCGCCCGTGAAGTAGCGCAGTCCCTGCAGCCGGATGGCGTCGATATGCGTCTTGCGTCCCAGCACCGCGCCCGCCAGCAGGTCGCCGTGCCCGCCCAGATACTTGGTGGCCGAATGCAGCACGATGTCCGCGCCGAGCTTGAGCGGCCGCTGCAGCACCGGCGTGGCGAAGGTATTGTCGACGATCGTCAGCAGCCCCTTGCCGCGCGCGATGGCGGAAATGGCCGCAATGTCCACCAGCCGCAGGTTGGGATTGGCGGGGGTCTCGAAGTACACGACCCGGGTCTTGGGGCCGATGGCGGCGGCCACCGTCTGGGGCTTGGTGAAGTCCGCAAACACGGCCCGCACGCCAAAGCGGGCCAGCCCCTGCGTGAACAGCGTGAAGGCCGTGCCGTAGACAATCTGGTCGACCACGATCTCGTCGCCGCTTTGCAACAGCGAAAACAGGGTGGCCGAGATGGCCGCCATGCCCGAGGCCGTCACCACGCCGGCCTCGGCGCCCTCCAGCGACGCCAGGCGTTCTTCCAGCAGCGCCTGCGTGGGATTGCGCGTGCGGCCGTAGACATAGCCTTGGGCTTCGCCGAGCCGGATGCGGTCAAAGGCCTCGATGCTGTCCTGCGTGTAGGTGGACGTCAGGTACAGCGGCGGCGACAGCGCGCCCTGTTCGTCCAGCGGGTCGTAACCCAGGTGGATGGCGCGGGTTGCGAAACCGTGTTGCGGATGGTCGGTCATGTCTTTCACTCCTGTCATCGATGGATGCAGACGCGCACCGCGCCTGCCCTGAAATCGGTCGCCGGCGCGGGCCCGCGCCATTGACGGGACCCAAGCGAGTCTTTACAGTCAAAAGCCGTATCCCTGTTTTCGTGCGCGATATGAACGACCCGCAAGCGCCCGCCACCGCGGCCGGCCCGGCCGCTCTGGCCACGACGCCGCCAGAACCCGGCTGGCTCCTGAAGGCCGCCACCTGTCTGGTCTACTCCGCGATGCTGGCGTGGACCGTCTACAGCAGCCGCCCCGAAACGATGCTGGAGGTCGCGCAACTGGCCTTCGGCAGCGCCATGATCCTGGGCGTCGTGCTGCTCGTCATCCTGGGCGTGTTTTCGATCTGGAAGCGCTTTCGCACGCCGCGCAACCGCGTGCGCATCCTGCTGGGCGCGGGGGTGTTCCTGCTGGCCGCGGTGGCCGTGCCGCTTGCCGAACGAAATCACGACAACCGCCAGCGCGACATCGCCAACACCGAAATCCGCAAGGCCATCGACGCGCTGCGCATGCAGGCCGGCGGCGGTACGGGCGTACCTGAAGACGTGCCGGCCATCGATCCCTCGCCCAAGGCCACGGGTCCGTATGGCGAAATGGAACGGGTCATGAAAACCGTGGCCGGCGAACGGCTTGCGCAGCATCGCGCCTACCTGCAGGAACTCAAGGAAATCGGCCTGCCGCGGCTTTTCGACGCCGGCCGGCTGGCGCGCGACTCGGGCCTGATCGAAAGCCGCCTGATTCTGGAACAGGCTGAAAAACTGGTGCCTGCCTACCGCCAGCAAAGCCTGGACGTGCTGAACGAGATGCCCGCGCTGGTGCGCTCGCTGACCATCTCCGAACCTGAAAAGGCGAAGATCCTGCAGGCGCTGGCGGACTCGCGGGAGGCAAGCAACGAGAAACTGCGGCGCGTCTGGGACCTGGAAACGCAGATCCTGCACGAGTTCGGGCTGATGATCACGCTGCTCGATGACAACCGTCAGTTCTGGTACGCGGACCGCAACGAGCTGATGTTCGGCCGCAACGCCGACCTGGCGAGCTTTCACCAGCACCAGGACACCGTCAATCGGCTGGCCCGCGAGCAGGAACGGCTGGCGACGCAATCGCTGGCGGCCATGCCGCAGGCGCCGCTGCGCTGAACCCGATGAGCCTTCAATCACGCCGCGCATGGGCTAGCGCTTGTGGTCGGCGCGGCGCGACAGCCACTCGCCGGTGAACTGCACGATCGACACCAGCGCGATCAGGATGACGATCACCTCGAACATCACCCGCGTCTCGTAGCGCTCGTAGCCGTAGCGGATCGCCAGATCCCCCAACCCGCCCGCGCCCACGGCGCCCGCCATCGCGGACGCGTTGATCATGGCGATCACGCTGACCGTCATGCCGCCGATGATGCCCGGCAAGGCTTCCGGCAGCAGCACATGGCGCACGATATGCCACCGGCGGCAGCCCATGGCGCGTGCCGCCTCGACCAGGCCCGGATCCACGTCGTTCAGGCTGACTTGCGCAATGCGCGCAAAGAACGGAATCAGGTTCGCGGACAACGGCACGATGGCCGCCCACGTGCCTAGCGTCGTGCCCACCAGGAAGCGCGTGAAGGGCAGCATCGCGACCAGCAGGATGATGAAGGGGATGGCGCGGAAGGTATTGACCGTGACTGACAGCACCTTGTTCAAGCGCGGACGCGGGTAGAGACTGCCCGGCGCGGTGACGGTCAGCACCACGGCCAGCGCCAGGCCGGCGCCTATGGCGATGGCCGCGGAAATGCTCACCATCGTCAGGGTCTGCAGAAATGCCTGCAGGTACTTGTCAAGCATCGGTAGCGACATAGCCCAGCACCTTGATCTGATCGGCCACCAGCGCGGCGCGCGCGGCCTCTTCCTGTAATGCGCCCGCGGGCACCGACACCAGCAGGCTGCCTTGCGCATGGCCGCGCAGCCGGTCCAGTCCGCCGTGCAGCAGCGTGGCGCCCGGCCCCATGGCGGCCAGCGCCTGCAGCGACACGCCGTCCGGCCGGCCCTGGCCGGTAAAGCGCAAGCGCAGCACCGCAAGGCCAGGACGACCGTGCAGGTCGGGCACCAGCCGTGCCGCCAGGTCCGCCGGCAGATCGTGCTGCAACGGCCGCAGCAACGCGCGCGTGGCATCCGCCTGCGGGTTGCCGAACACGCGCCACACCTCGCCCAGTTCGACGTTGCGGCCGCCGTCCAGCACCAGCACGTTGTGGCAGACCTCGCGGATCACGGCCATGTCGTGCGTGATGAGCACGACGGTCAGGCCCAGCTTGCGGTTGATGTCCAAAAGGAGCGCCAGGATGGACTGCGTGGTCTCGGGGTCGAGCGCGGACGTCGCCTCGTCGCACAGCAGGATCTCGGGCTCATGGACCAGCGCGCGTGCAATGCCCACGCGCTGCTTCTGTCCGCCGGACAACTTCGACGGATACACGTCGGCCTTGTCCCGCAGGCCCACCATGTCAAGCAGCGCCTCCACCCGCGCCCGCGCGGCAGCCGGCTTCACGCCCGCCACCCGCAGCGGCAGCGCGACGTTTTCGGCCACCGTCTTGGCCGACAGCAGATTGAAGTGCTGGAAGATCATGCCGATGCGGCGGCGCAGGCCCACGAGCGCATCCTCGTCCAGGCTGCCCACGTCCACCCCGTCCACAAACACGCGGCCCGCGCTGGGCCGCTCCAGCATATTGATCGAACGCAACAGCGTGGACTTGCCCGCTCCGCTGCGGCCGATGATGCCGAACACCTCGCCGCGCGCAATCGAAAACGACACGTCCGACAGCGCCGCGACCGGGCCCGCGGGGCCCTGATACTGCTTTTGCAGGCCTTCGAACACGATGTGCGCGTCGCGCGCCGGCGCTTGCGTGGCGCGTACGGCGTCCTGGGGCAGGGAAAGTTCGCGTTGCATGATTGCCTAGAAGACCGGGATCACCGACCCTTCGAACTTCGTCAGGATAAATTGGCGCACTTCTTCGGAGTGATACGCCTTGACCAGCGCGGGCACCCACGGCGCGTCCTTGTCCTTCTCGCGCACCACAATGATGTTCACGTAGGGGTTGTTTTCCTTCTTCTCGACCGCGATGCCATCGCGCGTGGCGATCAGCCCGGCCTGGTACGCAAAGCTGTTGACGATGGCGGCGGTGTCCACGTCCGGCAGCGACCGCGCCAGCACCACCGATGCGCTTTCCACGAAGTTGAGCTTCTTGGGATTGGACGTCACGTCGGCCAGCGTGGCCGTGCCGGTCGCCGGATCAAAGCCGTCTTTCAGCGTGATGAGACCCTGGTCGCGCAGAACGACCAGCGCGCGCGTCTGGTTGCTGGGATCGTTGGGAATGCCCACCTTCGCGCCGTCCGGCAGGTCCTTGAGCGACTTGTACTTCTTGCTGTAGAACGCGATGGGCGAAATCAGCGTGTTGGCCACCGGCACCAGCTTGTAGCCGCGCTGCTTGATCTGATCGTTCAGGAAGGGAATGTGCTGGAAGGCGTTGGCCTCGAGATCGCCGTTATTCAGCGCCTCGTTCGGGCTCGCGGTGCCGGTGATGACCACGGGCTCGACGGCCAGGCCATTCTTCTTGGCCACCTGCGTCACCACTTCCCAGATCTGCTCATCCACGCCGCCGCGCACGCCCACCTTGAGCGGCTTGGGGTCGGCCGAGAAGGCGGGGCCGTGGAACATGGCGGCCGATGCCAGCACCGCGCCCAGCAAGCGCTTGAAGATCGGCGCCCATGCGAAACGCGCGAGCTGCGCGCGGCGGGAGCCCGACGCGTGCGCCGCTTCCTCGGCCGCGAAAGTACGAATAGTCATGATGGAATCGCCTCTGAACCCAAACAGTTATGAGAGGAGACGATTCTAGGGACGGGGCTTATGCGCGCGAACGAATAGTTCGTTGAGTCGTTATTACGCGGTTGATTCGATATGGCGCGTTGTCATATCGCGGTCCCGCATGGCGCCCCCGCCAGGCGCCGCGCCTGTGGTCAGGCATGCCCGATCAGAACGGTTTGACCACGACCAGCGTCACGATGGCCGCCGCCGCCAGCACGATGACCGGCGCCTGCAGGTCGATCAGGGGCGGCCGCTTGCCGCTGCCGCCGGCCATGCGCCGCAGCGATGCGCTCTGCATGCCCAGCAAGCCGGACAGGCTGATCGCAAAGGCGACCTTGATCCAGATCCAGTTCATCGCAAACCACCCGAACGTCATGGCCAGATGCAGCCCGATCAACCAGGTGATGACCATGGCCGGCGTGGTGACGAACAGCGTCCAGCGGCGCAAGACGTGAAGCATCCGGCGTTCCTTGGGTGCGTCGTCGCCATGCTCTGGCTGCGAGGTCAGGAGAAACAGCGATACGAAGAGCGAGCCCACCAGCCACGCCACGGCGGCCGCCACGTGGGCCATTTTCAGGAGTTGGTATGTCATGGGCGGCATTATCGCCGCTCGCGGCCAACGCGATGCGGCGCACTGGCCCGCACTGTTTGCGCTACGGCAAACTCGCCGGCGGTGGATGCGCCGGCGGCAAGGACTTCAATTGCCGGTTTGCGAAGCCGGCGCCGAAGCAGGCGCCGCTTCGGCGGGCGATCCCGCGGCGGGCGATCCCGCGGCGGGCGCTCCCGTGGCGGCAGGTGCGGCCGCGGGCGATTCCGTGGTGGGCGATGCTGCGGCGGGCGTCCCCGCGGCG
>JAEYVD010000711.1 GCA_023432075.1 Pseudomonadota bacterium
TTCGCGACAAGCCCGCCGGCACGCTCAGGCTCAATGTGCCGCTCAGCGCCGCGCGGCTCGTGCTGCCGTCCATCGTGCCGGCCTTCCTGGCCGCCTATCCCGACATCCGCCTGGAAGTCGTGGCCGAGGAAAGCTTCGTCGACGTGCTGGCCGCTGGGTGCGACGCCGGCATCCGCTACGACGACCGGCTGGAACAGGACATGATCGCCGTGCCCATCGGCCCGCGCGTGCAGCGCTTTGCGGCCGGCGCTTCGCCCGCCTACCTGGACCGGCACGGACGGCCCGCCCATCCCGAAGCCCAGATGCAGCACGCCTGCCAGCGCGGGCGGTTTCCCAGCGGGTCGATGCCGCCGTGGGAGTTCGAGCGGGACGGGGAATCGGTGCGCATCGACGCATCGGGTCCGCTGGTCGTGCAGATCGGCGGCGCGGTCGACCTGGCCGTGGATGCGGCCATCGCGGGCGCCGGTGTCATGTATCTGTTCGAAGACTGGCTGCGCCCGCACTTCGAAAGCGGCGCGCTGGAACCCGTGCTGGAACCCTGGTGGCCGCAATTCTCGGGACCGTTTCTGTATTACTCCGGACGCCGGCTGGTGCCGTCTCCGCTCAAGGCCCTGATCGATTTCGTCAAGGCGCAGCCGTTTCCCTGAAAGATGCGCGCCGTCTCGCCGGCCTGCGCCGTTTGATGCACAATCGCCCCATGCACCTGGATCCCGAAGACCTCGCCAAGATCACGTCGCTGACGCTCGCCCATTACGAAGAGAACGCCGATTCGTTCCAGGCCGGCACGCAGGACCACGACGTCAGCCAGAACATCGCCGCCTTGCTGCGTCACATCGACGGCGAGCCGCCCTATGACATCCTGGATCTGGGGTGTGGACCAGGCCGCGACCTGAAGACGTTCCTGGCGATGGGTCACCGCCCCGTCGGCCTGGACGGCACGCCGCGCTTTGTGCAAATGGCGCGCGCGGCAAGCGGGTGCGAGGTCTGGGAGCAGGATTTCCTGCAGCTTCAACTTCCCGCGGCGCGTTTTGACGGCATCTTCGCCAACGCCGTGCTGTTCCATGTGCCAGGGCAGGAACTGCCTCGGGTGCTGCAAGAACTGCGCGCCACGCTGCGGCCGCGCGGCGTGTTGTTCAGTTCGAATCCGCGCGGCGGCAATCAGGAAGGCTGGAATCGCGGGCGCTATGGCGCGTATCACGATCTCGAAGGCTGGCGGGCGCTGCTGGAGGCCGCGGGATTCGAGGAGCTGGAGCATTACTACCGGCCCGATGGGCTGCCGCGCGAGCAGCAGCCGTGGCTGGCTAGTGTGTGGCGGCGCCGGGAGTAGGGCGGCGCGGCCCAACGACGGTCTCCTGAAGTTGCCTCATTCAGGCGCCTGGTTCAGGACGCGCTTGTAATGCGCCAAGTCTGCGTCTGAGAAGCAGCAGAACGTCACCTCTTGAACCGGCGAATCCTGCGACAGGCTTTCGCGGACGGTGTCGACCGCGACCTGCGCCGCCAATTCAATGGGGTAGCCATAGATGCCGGTGCTGATGCTGGGAAACGCAATCGAACCCACGCCTTTTTCTTCTGCCAGCGCAATGCAACGGCGATAGCAGCTGGCTAGCAGCGCCGGCTCTCCGTTATCTCCGCCTCGCCATACAGGCCCCACCGTGTGAATGATGAAGCGCGCCGGCAGCCGATAGCCGCCCGTCACTTTCGCATCACTGGTCTTGCAACCGCCCAGCAGCCGGCATTCATACACCAGATCGGGACCCGCGGCGCGATGTATCGCGCCCTCCACGCCACCGCCGCCGAGCAACGATGAATTGGCGGCGTTGACGACGGCGTCCACGTGAAGCTTGGTAATGTCCGATCGGATAGCGCGCAGGGTAGTGGGCATTCTGAATTTTCCTCTCGATGGAAATGCGCCGGCATTATCCTCGCGCCATTCCCTTGAATAACGGGCCGGCGTATCCGACCGTCCCGGGGCTTAATTTTTACTTTATCTCGACGTAGTTGCAGGGTGATTCCGCGCAATAGCTGCCCGACTACAATGGCCACCGCCCATGCAGGTCGCTGGGCGGCCATCGCGGACCTCGGCCGGGTAGCGCCGGTGCCGGAAATCTGCTTCCCCTCTCGACGTCCCTCCCATGGTTGCCTCCACGCTCGTTGGCATGCTGTGCGCACATCTCCTGTGCTTTTCCGGCATGTTTCTGCTTATCAGCCGTCGTCTGCCTGGCAACAGGATGGGGATGGACTTCTTTGCCGTCGGCAATCTGCTGCTGGCGGCCGCCTATATCCTGCAACTCATCGAAGGCGGCCCCGCGTGGAGCCTCATGAGCGTCGTCAATCACTGCCTCACGCTGGCCGCCCCAATCGCCTACCTGCTAGGCGCCATGCGGTTCTTCGGACATCAGGTCCGATTGTGGCAGCCGCTGCTGTTGTTCTGCCTCGCTTACGGCATGGCCCAATGCTGGGTGCAATGGCAAATCGGCCCAGAAGCCCGCTATGCCATGCTCGCCGCTTCGGCCACGCTGCTTTTCTTCACCATGTCCGTCACGGTGCTATGCGGCACGCGCACGTTCGCCAAGGACCTGCGCGCAGAAATGATCTTCTTCGCGTGCCTCATCGGCGGGATTTGCGTATTGAACGCGTTGAAGTTCCTGAAAATCATGGAAGGCGGCCTGGACGCGCTGCACATGGACAGCCGCTTCCAGATGATTTTCTACATCTACATGTCGACCCTCGCCACCATCGTGCCGCCGTCGATTGTCTGGCTGGTGCTGCGCCGCTTGACGGACAGCCTGCGGAATATGGCGGCACGGGATCCGATGACCGACTTGCTCAATCGGCGAGGGCTGTCGGACGCGTTGAACCAGTATTTCAATGGGCGGAATGCAAAGCCGGCTTATTTACTGGTTTTGGATGTCGATCACTTCAAACGCATCAACGACACCTATGGCCACCAGGCCGGGGACGAGGTGATCTGCCACGTGGCGGCGTTGCTGCGTGCGGGTGTGCGTCGGGGGGATTTGACGGGGCGGATCGGGGGAGAGGAGTTTGTTGCCGTGCTTCTTGAATCGGAAGTGGCCGATGTCATGGTTCTGGCGGAGCGGCTGCGCGCGAGTATCGAGGGGCATCCGATCCATGTCACTGGCCGCCACGAGGCGCTACGCTGCACGGTGACGATAGGCGTGTCGGCGCGGTTTGGCGGGGCGGATGGGCTGGAGGAGGCGCTTCGGGAGGCGGATGGGGCGCTGTAT
>JAEYVD010000368.1 GCA_023432075.1 Pseudomonadota bacterium
GCGGCGCGCGCCATCGGCGTGAATCCGCTGCGCGTCAAGCTGGGCGGCATTGCGCTGTCGGCCGCCTTCATGAGCGTGGCCGGCGCCTTCTACGTGCAGGTCTTCCAGTACATCGACCCGGGCATCGCCTTTGGCTCGGCCGTATCGGTGGAGGCCCTGGTGGGCGCGATCGTGGGCGGCATGGGGACTCTGTGGGGGCCGCTGCTGGGCGCGGTGACGCTGCATGCGCTGGCCGACCTGACCCGCAACCTCTTCGGCGAGCTGCCGGGCATCAGCATGGTGATCTACGGCGTGGTGCTGATCCTGATCGTGATGTTCATGCCGCGCGGCATCACCGGCGGCGGGCAGTCGCTTGGCCGCCTGTTTGGAATGAAGGAGCGCGCCCGTGTCTGACATCCTGCTTCAAGCGCGCAATTTGTCCATCACGTTCGGCGGCCTGAAGGCCGTGCAGGACGTGAGCCTGGACGTGCGGGAAGGCTCGCTGACCGCGCTGGTCGGCCCCAACGGCGCGGGCAAGACCACGCTGTTCGGCCTGCTGTCGGGTTTTCTGAAGCCCGGGTCGGGCTCGGTGCACTTCGCCGGCCAAGACATCACCGGCCAGGCGCCGCACGAATCCGCGCGGCTTGGCCTGACCCGCACATTCCAGATCGTGCAGCCATTCGGCGCGCAGACCGTGCGGCAGAACATCGCCGTGGGCGCGCATCTGCGGCTGGCGGACCGCGACGAGGCGCTTGCCGCGGCCGAGGCCGTGGCCGCGCGCGTCAACCTGCAGGCCTCGCTGGATAAGCCCGCCGCGGATCTGACGGTGGCCGGACGCAAGCGCCTGGAGCTGGCGCGCGCGCTGGCCACGCGGCCGCGCCTCCTGCTGCTGGACGAGGTGCTGGCGGGCCTGAATCCCAGTGAGATCGACGAGATGATTCCGGTGGTGAAAAAACTGGTGGACGATGGCGTCACCGTGCTGATGATCGAACACGTGATGCGGGCGGTGATGAGCCTGGCCGAGCATGTGTGGGTGCTGGCGCAGGGCCGCCTGATCGCCTCGGGCACGCCCGGCGAGGTCACGCGCGACCCGAAGGTCGTGGAGGCCTATCTGGGCCACGGCGCGGCGGCGCGGCTTGCCGCGCAGGGAGCGCCGGCATGAGCGCGCTGCTGGAGGTCAAAGGCTTGCGGGCGGGCTACGGGCGCATGGAAGTGCTGCGCGGTGTCGACCTGGACGTGGGCGCGGGCGAGATCGTGGTGCTGCTGGGCAGCAACGGCGCGGGCAAATCCACCCTGAACAACACGGTGTGCGGCCTGTGCCGGCCGTGGGGCGGCACGGTGCGCTTCGAAGGCCAGGACCTGACTGGCCGCCACTACCGTCAGGTGGTGCAGGCGGGCCTGATCCAGGTGCCCGAGGGGCGCCGCGTGTTCCCGAACCTGAGCGTGCGCGAGAACCTGGAACTGGGCTCGTTCACCCGGGCGCGCGCGCGCCGCGCGCAGAACCTGGACAAGGTGCTGGACATTTTTCCGCGGCTGCGCGAACGCCTGGATCAGCTGGCCGGCACGATGTCGGGCGGGGAGCAGCAGATGCTGGCCATCGGCCGCGGCCTCATGGCCGAGCCGCGCCTCTTGATCCTGGACGAACCCTCGCTTGGCCTGTCGCCGCTGATGGTCGAGGAACTGTTCGGCCTCATCAAGCGGTTGCATGGCGACGGACTGGCGATCTTGCTGGTCGAGCAGAACGTGGGCCAGTCTCTCGAAACCGGGCAGCGGGCCTATGTGCTGGAAAACGGCGCCGTGCGCTACAGCGGCAGCTGTCCCGACCTTTTGGCTAGCGACGACGTGCGCCGCGCCTATCTGGGGATGTAATGATGGCCCAGCCTCAAACCCTGGCCCAAAAGCTCATCGCCGCTGCCTGCGGGCGGGAGGCGGTGGCCGAGGGCGAAATCGTGACCTGTGCGGTCGACCTGGCGATGTTCCACGATTCCAGCGGCCCGCGGCGCCTGCAGCCCATGCTGCAGGAGCTGGGCGCCACGTTGTGGGATCCGTCCCGCATCGTGCTGGTCATCGACCACTATGTGCCGGAATCGGACGACGAATCGCGCCGCATCGTGCGCATCGCGCGCGACTGGGCGTCGGAACAGCAACTGCCCAACGTGTACGACTCGGTGGGCATCTGTCACGTGGTCGTGCCGCAGCACGGCCACATCCGCCCCGGCATGTTCTGCGTGGGCGGCGATTCGCATTCGCCGACCGGCGGCGCGTTCGGCGCGTATATGTTCGGCATCGGCAGCACCGAAATGCTGGGTGTGGCGGTCACCGGCCAGATATGGGTCAAGGTGCCCAAGACGCTGATGATGCACTGGCGCGGCCAGCTGGCGGTCGGCGTCACCGCCAAGGACATGATGCTGCACATGATCGGCCGCTACGGCATGAACGGCGGACGCTACCAGGCGGTGGAATTCTGCGGCGAGGCCGTGCGCGCGCTGTCCATGCAAGAGCGCATGACGCTGTCGAACATGAGCGCCGAACTGGGCTCGCAGGTGGGCCTGATCGCCCCGGACGAGACCACCGCGGCCTATCTGCGCAACGCGGGCGTGACGGCGGATCTGGACCTGGCGCGCTGGCAAAGCGACCCGCAGGCCGACGCCGAATGGCACGAGTTCGATGCCGCGGCCCTGGCCCCGCAGGTCGCCGCGCCGCACAGCCCGGCCAACGCGCGCGGCGTGGACGAGTACAACGACGTGCCGGTGCAGGTGGCCTACAT
>JAEYVD010000744.1 GCA_023432075.1 Pseudomonadota bacterium
GTGAGCTTGCGCATCTGTCTCTCTCCAGGTTCCCGCCGCCATGCGGGACCGTGCCTTCCGCGGGCCGGTTCTTGTGTTTTGACGCTGGCGGCTGGGTCGGCCGGAATCAGCGTCCGGCCTGGGGTTGTCTCATAGCCGATGATAATTTTTATCGGACCGGGCGATTACCCCATCGATCTGCAGAACAGTTCTGCGAAGCCAGCAATATTGGGCACCGCGGCCGGATGGCCTTTCATGCCGGCTGTGCGAACGGCAGCGCGCTTCAGGGGACGGTTTTCACACCCGTTGCCAAATCCCGCCGGCCCGGTCCATAATCTGCGCTTTGTTAATTGATAACCGTTCGCATTAAATGGCAATGCGTACGGTGTCGCGTGCGGGCGGGATCGTGAGCGGATCGGAAGGGGCATCCCAGGACTTCGAGAGTCTATATGGCAATCACCATGGCTGGCTGCTGGCCTGGGTGAACTGGCGCCTGGGCAATGCGGCAGATGCCGCCGACCTGGCGCACGATGCGTTCGTGCGCCTTTTGACGCGTCCGTGCAAGTTCGACAACGCCCGGCATGCCAGGACCTATCTGCGCCGGATGGCCAACGGCATGTGCATCGACCTGTGGCGCCGCCGCGACCTGGAGCAGGCCTGGCTGGACGCCTTGGCGGCGCAGCCCGAGCCCTCGGTGTCGTCGGCCGAAGACCAGGCCATGGTGCTGCAGGCCTTGGGCGAGATCGACGCCATGCTGCGGGGGCTGCCGCCCAAGGCCTCCCATGCGTTCGTGATGGCGGTGGCGTGTGAAATGACGGACCAGGAAGTGGCCGACGTGCTCGGCGTGTCCTCGCGCATGGTGCGCAAGTACGTCGCGCAGGCCATGCTGAGCTGCATGAAACTGGAAGCGCGCCTGGCGGCGGGATTTGCCAGCGAGCCGGCGGTGCTGCCGCAGGCGGCCGCGGCATGAGCGCCGCGCAGGTCCGCGAGCCCTCGCATCGGGCGATGGAGCAGGCCGCGCAGTGGTTTGCGCTGCTGCGATCGGGCGAGGCGTCGGCCGCCGAGCGGCAGCAGTGGCAGCAATGGTTCGAACGCGCCGCGGAGCACCGCGAGGCCTGGAGCTACGTTGAGCGCATCGGCCGCCGCTTTTCACCGCTGCAATCCAGCCCGGACCGGGATGCCGCCGTAACGGCCTTCGGGCAGGCGGCGGCCCGTCCGCGCGCACGCCGGCAATTGCTGCTGGGACTGGCGGGGGCGTTGGGCACTGCCGGATTGGGATGGACGGCGTGGCGGCAGACGCCGCTGCCGCTGGTGGCCTCGACCTGGGGCGCGGACCATCGGGCGGGGTTGGGCGAAACCCGGCACATCGCCCTGCAGGACGGCACCCAGGTCTGGTTGAAGGCGCTGAGCGCGTTCGATGCCGACTATGGCGCCACGCTGCGCCGGCTGCGGCTGGTCGCTGGCGAACTGCTGATCGACACCGCCAAGGATCCCCGGCGGCCCTTTGTAGTCGACACCGCCCAGGGGCGGTTGCAGGCGCTGGGCACACGTTTCACGGTGCGCGGCGAGGAAGATGGCGTGGTGGTCGCGGTGCATGAAGGGGCCGTCCGGATCGACACGGCGGCCAGCCGCGCCAGCGGCATCGTGCCGGCGGGGCAGCAGGCGCGTTTCACCGCGGACGCGCTGGACGGATTCGTGCCCGCCGATCCGGCGCGCGAGGCCTGGACGCGCGGCGTGCTGGTGGCCGACGACACGCCGCTGGCCGATGTGGTGGCGGAATTGCGCCGGTATCACTTCGGCCATCTGGCCGTGGCGCCGGAGATTGCCGGCCTGCACGTCTTCGGCAGCTATCCCATCCGCGAAACGGACCGCGCGTTGAACATGCTGGCCTCCGTGCTGCCGGTTCAGGTGCGCCGCACGATGCCCTGGTGGATCAGCCTCGAAGCGCGGGCCTGAAAAAAAAGGTTCGCGAAACGGTTCCGGGTTTTGCCCGTTCGTTCGAATAAGGAGAGTAAGAGACGCTCGCGCCCACGTCATCCGTGGGGCTTGCGCGTCGCTCTGCCTTCCCGAACCCTACGTACGAGAGCACTGGTCCCGTCATGTCCCACCGTCATTCCTGCCCCGCCGCGGCCTTTCCCGTGACCCGCGCGCGCGCCCTGATCCGCCGTCGCGGGCGACTCCCGTCCTGGCGCTTGCCGCTGGCCCTGGCGCTGGCCATGTCCGCCGTTTGGGGGCCGCCCGCCCACGCGCAGGCGGCGCCCGCGGCGGCAGGCGTGGCCGATCTCATCACCTTCGACATTGCGCCTGCGCCGCTGAACCAGGTGCTGACGCGGCTGGCGAACGAGTCCGGCATTCTGTTGGCTGCCCAGCCGTCGCTGGTGGCCGATCGCCACAGCAACGGCGTGCGGGGCCGCTACACCCGCCACGAGGCGCTGGAGCGGGCGTTGGCCGGGACGGGGCTGGGCGCCACGCGCGAGGCGCCGAACCAGTACCGGCTGAGCGTCCTGCCCACTGCGCAGGCCACGACGCTGGAACCGGTGACCGTGACGGCGTCAAGCCTGTCCAGCGGCCTGCCGCCCGTCTACGCCGGCGGCCAAGTGGCGCGGGGCGGGCGCCTGGGCCTCCTGGGTGACCGCGACGACATGAGCACGCCGTTCAGCGCGACGCAGTACACCGCCAAGCTGATCGAGGACCAGCAGGCGCAGAACATCGGCGACGTGCTGGTCAATGACCCGACTGTACGCAATACCTATTCGCGTGGCGCGGGGCGCGACGAGTTCAATATCCGCGGGTTCACGCTGTTCAACTACGACGTGTCGTTCAACGGGCTGTACGGCGTGTCGCCGCGGAACTCGAGTTCGCTGATCGGCGTGGAGCGGGTGGAAGTGCTGCGCGGCCCCAATGCGCTGCTGAACGGCATGGCGCCGTATGGATCGGTGGGCGGGTCGATCAACCTCGTGCCCAAGCGCGCGGGCGCCGATCCTCTGAATCGCTTTACCGTGTCCTACATCAGCGACAGCCAGTTCGGCGCGCACGCCGACCTGTCGCGCCGCTACGGCGAGAGCCAGGAGTGGGGCGTGCGCCTGAACGTGGCCGGCAGCGGCGGCGATTTGCCGATGGACGGGGCCAAGGAAGACCTGGGCGCCGTGGCGCTGGGCCTGGACTACCAGGGCGAGCGTCTGCGCGTGGAAGGCGACATCAACTACCAGAACCGCACCACCGATGCGCGCAGCGGTCTCTTGTTTCCGCCGCCGTCGGGTGTCGATATCGGCCGGGCGCCGGACGCGCGCCGCAATTTCTTTCCGTCGTGGACCTACTGGAAAACCAAGGAATGGTCGGGCGCCCTGCGCGCCGAATACGACGTGTCGCCCGATTGGACCGTCTACGGCGCGGTGGGGGCGCGCAAGCATGATTTCGAAAGCATGCAGACCAGCTGGCTCATGCTGAACGAAGCGGGCGATATCGGCGCGGTGCCGGCCCGCCTGAACGAATCGCTGATCAGCAAGACGGGCGAGGTGGGCGTGCGGGGCCGCGTGCAGACCGGCCCGCTTAAGCACGAGCCGGCGCTGAGCGCCAGCGTGCTGGACATTGACTATTCGGCGGCGCGGATCCGATCCAGCACGGTGTTTTCCAACCTCTACAACCCCGTGGACCTTGCCAAGCCTAACATCGCGCGTCCGTCGGATCTGCCCCGGGTCAGCGATTCGCGGCTGTACAGCATCGCGCTGGCCGACACGATTTCACTGGCCGGCGACCGCGTGCAGTTCATTGCGGGCGTGCGGCACCAGCGGGTGGAATCCACCAACTTTGACGCGATGAGCGGCCGCCAGACGTCGAGCTACAACGAGTCCGCCGTCACGCCGGCCTTTGCGCTGACCGTCAAGCCGACCGAGCGCCTGTCGCTCTACGGCAACTACATCGAAGGCCTGAGCCAGGGCGGCACCGCGCCCCAGGGGGCCGTCAACGCCGGCGAAGTGTTCGCGCCGGAAATCTCCAAGCAGTTCGAAGTGGGCGCCAAGTACGACTTCGGCCAGTTCGAAACCACCCTCAGCGCGTTCCAGATCGAGCGCCCCAGCAGCTACCTGGATCCGGCCTCCCTGCGCTACGTGTCCGACGGCAAGCAGCGCAACCGTGGCCTGGAATTCCTGGTGCAGGGCGAGCCGACCCACGGCGTGCGGCTGCTGGGCGGCGTGGCCTACACGGATGCGCGCCTGACGCGCACCGAGGGCGGCGTGAACGACGGCAACCGCGCGCCCGCCGTGCCGCGCCTGCAGTTCAACGCGTCGGCCGAATGGGACACGCCGTTCGTGCCGGGCCTGACGCTAACGGCGCGGATGCTGCGCACCAGCTCGCAGATCGTCGACGTCGCCAATACGCAGCAGATCCCGGGCTGGACGCGGTTCGACGTGGGCGCGCGCTATGCCTTCAATGCCAACGGCAAGCCCGTGGTCATCCGCGCGATGGTCGAGAACGTGTTGAACAAGAACTACTGGCAGTCGGCGGCGCGCGAAGGCCTGACGGTCGGCGCGCCGCTGACGGTGCTGTTGTCCGTCAGCACGGAGTTCTGAGGCAGGCCCGCGTCAGAACTTGTACGCAACGCCCGCGCTGAACGCGCGGCCGTTGCCCGGCAGGAAGATGGGCATCGCGGGCGTGGCGGTGTTGCGGATGGCGTAGCTGCTGGCGTACGTCTTGTTGGTGAGGTTGTCGGCCGTGACGTAGCCGCTCCAGTGCGCGTCGTGCTCGTAGGCGATCCTGAAGCCGAGCAGGGCGTAAGCGTCCTGCTGCGTGACGGGCGCGTTGGCGTGGTTGGTTTCGGTGTCGCTCATCAGCCAGCGCACGTTGGGGCCGAAGCGCCAGCCGCCGATGCGGTACATCACTTCGGCGCTGAGCAGGTGGCGCGGCACGCCGGCGATGCGGTTGCCCTGGTACTGGCCATTGCGGAAGCGGAAGTCGCTGAGCGTGTATGCGATGCGGTAGTCGAACAGGCCTTCTCCGGGCGAGGGCAGGGTGCCGTAGAGGCCGGCTTCGATGCCCTGGTGGCGGGTGCGGCCGTTGTAGTTGTAGGTGCCGGCCGGCGTGCCGTTCTCGTTGGTGACGGACATCAGCTCGTCCTCGACGTTGCTGCGGTACAGCGACACGCTCCAGTGCTGATCGCGGCCGGCAACCGTGAAGGCGCCGTCCCCGCCGATTTCATACGTCAGCGCTCGCTGCAGGTCCAGCTTGCTCATGGACGTGCTGGCGGTGGCCGGATTCATCGGCGCGGCCACTTCGCCATTGACGATTTCCCAGAAGGTCGGCACTTCGTTGCTGCGGCTGACGTTGGCGTACCAGCGCTGGGATGCGGCCGGCTGCCAGATGACGCCCAGCTTCGGGGTGGCGTAACGCCAGTCCTGATCGAGCGTCTTGCCGCTGTTGCGTTCGTGCGCGTCCCGCACGGCGACGGTGTATTTCACGTCGCCGACCACGCTGAACTGCGGGGTCAGGTGCCAGTCCATCCCGACCATCGCACTGCGATTCTCAGCGCGCAGGTCGTAGTTGCCGAAGCGTTGCAGGCGCTGGCCGTCGGACGGCCGGATCGCGTACAGGTCGCGGTCCATGTTGCTGCGCTGCCAGTCCAGCCCCGCGCGGTAGTCCACCGTGCCGACCTTGCCGTTCAGTTGCCAGGCGATGCCATAGGTGTCGCTGTCGGTCACGTTGGCGACCTGGGGATTGGTGAAGTCGTCGTTGGTGTGCTGCCAGTAAACGCCCGCCGTCTGGTTCAAGGCCTCGGTGCCCCAGAAGCTGCGGTTGGCCAGGCGAAACTGGTTGGTGTTGCGATGCGGGTCGCGGTTGTAGACGTTGTTGGCGATGTCCTGGGGCGAGTTGCCGTCGCCCAGCACGCTGCGCGGGTCCTCCAGCATGCGCGCCTTCGGAATGGGCTGGGGGATGTCGAACTTCAGGTCGGTGTACGAAAGATAGGTGCGGTTCTCGAAGAGACCGCGGCGAAATCCCACGTTGCCCTGAAAGCTGGTGCGCTCGGACGACGAGTGGTGGCGGTAGCCGTCCGACTTGTCGTAGCCGAAGGCGAAGCGGCCGTCGAACCGTTCGTCCTGAAAGCCCTTGGCCAGCGTGACGTTGCGCATGCCGAAGCTGCCGCCGCCCGCCCGGATGAAGTCGCCCTGCGTGCCGGTGAGCGACTGGAAGTCCACCTCGCCGCCCAGCGTGCTGGCGCCGGGAGCCAGCGCGTTGGCGCCGCGCCGCACGCTGATGAGGCCGGCGTTGCGCGGTTCAAGCAGGCTGATGATGAAGGAGCCATCCGCGTCGTTCAGGGGCAGCCCGTCCTGCATCAGCAGGATGCCGCGCGACAGCGGGTTGCTCTGGATGCCGGAGCCGCGGATGTTCAGGCGCGGCTGGTCCAGGCCGCCGAAGAATTCCTGCACGATCACGCCGGGCTGGTAGTCCAGCGCGTCGCGCAGCGTGATCAGGCGTACCGCTTGCTGCGGCTGGATCAGGTTGGTGCCGCCGGGCACGGCCTGCAATTCGGCTTGCGTGCGCTGCAGGCTGGGTTCAAGGGCGTTTGCAACGGCGGCGCCCGACACGACGACGGGGGCCAGCGACGGCGCCTCCTGCGCCACGGCGGCGGACAGCCCGAGGGCGCCCAGGGTGAGAGTGGAGGCGAGCTGGCGCAGGACAGGGGTAGACATCAGAAGGTTTCCACGAAGAACGGGCCTGGGCGTTACCAGGAAAGGTGAAACATGATCTTGGCCAGCAAGACGATGCCGGCCATGTGACAGAACACGCTCAGGTGCACGCGCGCGCGCAGCGCGGCGTGCAGGCGCCGGCGGCGCGCCAGCGTCATGGCCGTGATCACGTGCAGCAGCACGCTGCCGGCAAGGGCCATCTTCAAGAGCAGCAACGCGCCGAAGGCCGAGCTGCCGGGGCTGGCGAGCACGGCGCGGTAGTGCCAGGCCATGCCCAGCCCGCAGGCGTAGAGCACCACCAGCACCCAGGGCATCACCGCCCGCACGCGCGGCGCGAGTTCCTGCGACAGCGCGCGGCGCACGTCGGCGGGCAGGCGCCGGGCGACGGGTTCCAGGAACAGCACTTCGAAGATCACGGTGCCGATGAAGATCAGCGCGGCGTACAGGTGCACGATGTGCAGGACGATGTAGGTCATGGTTGCTTCCTTGAGTCGAGCAGCAGGGCATGCAGGCGTTCGGCGTCGGCGGCGCGTTCAGGGCTGCCGATCGGGCCGGAGAGTGCGACGGGCGCGACGCGGCCCCGGCCGACCACGACGCAGCGGTCGACCAGCCCCAGCAGTTCGTGCGGGTCGTGGCTGATGCAGATAAGGGCTGCGCCGCGACGCGCCACTTCTGCGTGGCAGCAGGCGGAAAGCTGGCGGCGCAGCGCGGGGTCCAGCGCGCTGAAAGGTTCGTCGAGCAGCAGCAGGTCGGGTTCGAGCGCCAGTGCGCGCGCCAGCGAGACACGCTGCGCCATGCCGCCGGAAAGCTCCGCCGGCCACGCGCTGCCCGCGCCGTCCAGGCCGACGCGGGCGAGCCAGGCGTCGGCCGCGGCGTGGGCATTGGCGGTGCGTTGACCAGCCGCGCGCAGCGGCAGCGCCACGTTGTCCCGCGCATTGCGCCAGGGCAGCAGCCGCGGTTCCTGGAACATCAGCACCGGATGCCGGAACGTGTTGCGCAGCGTGCCTTGCGTCGGTGCGAGCAGGCCCGCCGCCAGGCGCAGCAGCGAACTCTTGCCGGCGCCGCTGGGCCCGACAAGGCCCAGCCGCTCTCCAGCCGCCAGCCGCAGGTCGACCTGCGCCAGCACGGGCTGGGCGCCAAAGCGCAGCGCAAGGTTTTGCATCTCAAGCATGGCTTGGCTCCATCCAGCGTCCCAGCCGGCGCTGCAGCGGTTGCAACAGCGCGAATTCCAGCAGCGCAACCAAGCCGAATATCAACAGCACCCAGGCGAAGAGTTCAGCGGTGTCGAAGGTGCTGCGGGCGTTGGCGAGCGCGTAGCCGATGCCGTTTTCCGCGCCGAGCACTTCGGCCATCACGACCAGGCGCACGCCGCCGCACAGGGCAATGAGCAGGGCGGCCAGCAGCGGCGCGCTGAGCGCGGGCAGGTACAGGTGCCGCAGCCGCAACCACGGGCCGTAGCGGTAGACGTGCGTCATTTCCACGAGCCGCCGGTCCACGTGCAACATGCCCTTGACGGTGTTGACGTACATGCCGGGCGCCATCATCAGCGTCGTGATGAAGATCACCATGGGCGAGCCCATGCCGAACCACAGCATGGCCAGCACCACCATCACCACGGGCGGCACCGCCATCAGCAGCCAGCGCAGGGGCTCGATGAGGCCGCGCAGGCGTGCGCTGTGTCCGGCCAGGACGCCGAGCGTGAAGCCGATCGAGGCCCCGGCCAGCACGCCCGCGCCAATGCGCATCAGGCTGACGCCAGCGTTGGCGAAGAACTGCTCGCTGCGCACCAGGGGGCCGATTGCGCGTAGCGCCTCCCACGGCGTGGCCATGAGCAGCGGGCCGAGATGGCGGGCAGTCAGGTGCCACGCGAGCACCAGCAGCAGGACGCCGGCCACGCTCCAGCCGCGCGAGGTGCGCGCAGGACTTGCGGCGGGCGCGCTCATGGTCCGTAGAACCCGACGGGCGGCAGGTCGCCGCCGATGGCCTGCGGAAAGCGGCTGGCCAGCAGGCGGTAGAGCGCTTCCAGTTCAGGACGGGCAGCGTGGGCGCTGCGGCTGTCCAGGCGCGTGCCGCGGATCGCGGTCACCACAGCCGGCGCGGGCAGGTGGGGAAGGTGTTCGCGCACGAGGTCGGCGCAGGCTTCGGGGTGGGATGCACACCAGCGCGCCGATGCCGCATAGGCGTCATCCACCGCCCGGCACAGCGTGGCGTCGCCCGCCACGCCAGCGGCAGCCATGACACCCGCCTGCGGCAGCGAAGGCTGCTCCGGAAAGCGGGCGCGCCACGCGGCTTCCAGGCTTTGGCCGCGGTGCAGCGCCACGCCGCCCGCTTGTTCGGCGCGCCATAGCAGCAGCGAGGCCATGGGCTCGACGAGCAACACGCTTTCGGCCTGGCCGCTGAGCATCAGCGCAATGGCGTCCTGCCCATCGCGGGTGCGACGCAGCGTGACCGGGGCGAGGCCCTGCTCGGTCTGGGCTTGCAGCAACGTGTCCAGCAGCACGGCCGGCAGGTCGCGCTGGAAGGGCGCCACCAGTTCGCGACCGGACAAGTCGGCAAAGTGCTTGATGTCGGGATTACGGCTGACCAGCCACATAATTCCCCACACGGAAATATTCAGCAGGCGCACCGGCATGCCGCGGTTGTGCAGCAGCGCGGGCAGGGTGCTGGGCGCGGCGCTGAAGTCGACGTCGCGATTGACCAGCAGCGTGCGCAACTGGTCCGGCGTCTGCCACAGGCGAAAGCGCAGCGCGCCGGCGTGGTCGGCCAGTGCGCCGGTGGCCGCCATGTGCATCAGCGGATAACTCACCACGGCGCCGGGGCCGGCAAGGGTCAATTGAGGGCGGCGGTCGGGCACGGCGGCCCTGACGTTTTCAAGGCGCGGCAGGAGGGCGGCGCCCAACGCCGCGGCGCAAAAGCGGCGGCGGGTGTGCTGATGTGCGGTCATTATTCTAAATACGAATTATTATCGTTTTATTCTGACACTCAGCCTGAAAGACCCAGAATGACAAATATCAATGTGCTGGAGCCGCGCGCGGCGGCCGCCCGCCTGCTTGCAAGGCATCCGCTGCTGGCCGGTTTGCCGGCGGGCGTGGCCGACGATTTGCTGCTGGAGGCCAGCGTGATACGCGCGCCGGCCGGGCAGATCCTGTTCGGCGAAGGCGATGAGGCGCGTCATTACCTGTTGGTCGAGGCCGGGCAGGCCGAGGTCATGCGCTACGGCTACAACGGCGACGAGCGCGTGTTCCGCGTGTTCGAGCCGGGACAGCTGATGGCCGAGGCCGCGATGTTCATGCCGCACGGCCGCTATCCCATGCAGGCGCGTGCGCGCACCGACGTGCAGTGCTGGCGGCTTGTCCGCGGCAAGCTGCACGATGCCTGCCGGCGGTGGCCCGATCTGGCGCTCAAGCTGCTGGCCGGCATGAGCCAGGCCGTGTACGACCAGGTGAACCGGGTGGACTGGATGACGTCGAGTTCGGCCGCCGAGCGGCTGGCGAACTACCTGATGGGCTTGCTGGAACGGCAGGGCGCCGAGGTCACGCTGCCGCTGAACCAGCGCCAACTGGCGGCGCACCTGGGCATTCGGGCCGAAACGCTCAACCGGCTGTTGAACGACTGGCAATCGCAGGGTTACATCAGCGGCAAGCGCAGCCAGTGGGTCGTGAAGGACCCGGCGCATCTGGCCAGCCTGTCGATGACGGCGAAACGGCCGTTTTGAATATCAACGGTCCGGGACCGCGCCCGTGCGCGCGTATCAGCCTTTGACCTGGGCTGGCTGATAGAAGCAGTAGCCGCTGCTGCGCAGCGTCTTGACCGGCAGCGTCTGGCCGCTCAGGGCTTCGACGCGCCGGCGCAACCGGCGCATCTGCGTGTCCAGCCGGCGTTGATCGTATTCCAGATAGTCGGCGCCTAGCGCCTCGACGATCTGGCGGCGGCTGATGTTCTCGCCGGGTTGGCTCATGAGGACGTGCAGCACGGTCAGGTCCTGCTGCGAGAGCGGCATGGCCGCCGCGCCGGGAATGTGCAGGCGGCGCGGGCCGATTTCCAGCAACCAGCTGGGAAGCGGCTGATCCTGGCCCGGCTGGGGCAGCCCCAGGCGGCGCACCAGCGCGGCAAGGGTGGCGGCCAGTTCGTCCAGGTCGCAGCCCTTGCCCAGATAGTGATCGGCGCCCATTCCCAGGCCCGAAATCCGGTCGCGACCCGTCTGGCGCGCGCTGAAAACCACAATGCCGACCTGCTGGCCTTGCTGGCGCAGCCGCTGGATCAGGTCCAGGCCGCAACCGTCCGGCAGGCCGATGTCGATGACGGCAAGATGGTGGCGGCCGGGATCGAAGCGCTGGTCGAACTCCTGCAGGCTGGACACGCACGAAGGCGCGTACCCCAACTCTTCGAGGAACTCGCCGAGCTCCTGGCGCAGCACGGGTTCGTCTTCGAGCAGGATCACTTCGGGCATGGCGCGCCCGCGGAATGCAGCGTGAAGGGCTGGTGTAATCTGCCGGGTTGCACGGGAATGCTGCGTAAATTGCGATTGATGAAACGGGAATGTTACTCCAGGGCCACGCTGTGGCTGGCGCTGCTGGCCTGCCTCTTCGCAGGTCTTGTGGCCGCGGCCGGGCCGGCGCGCGCCGAGCCGCTGCGCCTGGATGGCCAGGAGCGCGTGCAGGATGCAAGCGGCCATCTTGAGCGGCTGATCGATCCCGATGGCGGGCTTGATGTCGCGCACGCGGCCGCCGCGGACGGCTGGACCGCGCTGCCGGGCAGCCTGAGCGCGGGGTTCACGCCCGCGACGATCTGGCTGCGCCTGCCCGTGCAGGTGGACAAGGTCATGCACGGCGGCTGGATGCTGCGCCTGAGCAATTCGCTGCTGGACGACGTGCGCATCTATGTGGGCCACGCCGGCGGCTGGACGATGCTGGGGCGCAGCGGCGAGGATCTGGCGCGGCGCAAGTGGCCGGTGGACTATCGCAGCCCCGTGATCCAGTTCAATCCGTCGCAACCCGGCGCCTACGTCATCCTGGTGCGGCTTCAAAGCAAGAACGCGCTGGCGACGCGGCTGGAAGTCTGGCAGCGGCTGGCGTTCGACAACCAGTCGCGCCGCGAAGGCCTGCTGTTCGGGCTGTACTTCGGCTTTTACCTGCTCCTGATCTGCGCGCACGCCGCGTTCTGGCTGGTGACGCGCGCGCCCATGAGCGG
>JAEYVD010000788.1 GCA_023432075.1 Pseudomonadota bacterium
CGTCCGGCCGCGGCAGCGCGCAGGAAATGGCGGCCGAAATGTTCCGCATGGTCAGCGGCGCGCCCATGCTGCTGATCCCGTACAAGGGTTCGTCCGCCGCGCACCCCGATCTGCTGGCGGGCCGCACGGTGCTGTACATCGACACGCTGAGCGCAATGCAGGAACAGGTCAAGGCCGGCAACGTGCGCGCGGTTGCCGTGTCCACCGCGAATCGCACCAAGGCGTTGCCGGACGTGCCGACCGCGCAGGAACAGGGGTTGAAGGGCTACGATGCCAACACCAACGGCGGCTTTCTTGCGCCAGCGGGCACGCCGAAGGAGATCGTCGCCAAGCTCAATGCCGAGATCAACGCGGTGCTCAAGCAGCCAGCCGTGCGCGCCAAGCTGGAAGCCGCGGGCATCGAAGTCCAGGGCGGCACGCCGCAGGAATACGCGGCGCTGATTCAGTCCGACCTGGACAAGTGGGGCAAGGTGGTGAAGGAAGCAGGAATACAAGCGGAGTAAGAGGCACCGGCAACGGTGCGCGCATTCTGCCTGCGCCGTTGCCACGCCTGCCGGGCGCCGCCCCTGCTGCCTCCTGTTCAGGCTTTGCCTTGTTCCAGGCGCACCAGCATGTAGTTCGCCCTGACCGGCTCGCCGTTGACCTTGAGCTGCCCACCGTCCTTGGACCAGGCGTAGCGACTCCACGAGAACCCCGCGCCCCCAGTGGCCCAATCCTGAAGTATGACGAATGTCCCAGCCACCAAGGGAATGCCTGTCTCCCCGGCGTTTGCCCGCAAGGAAAGGCGATATTTGACGATGGGCTTGTTCTTCTTGGCCTTCAGCAACGCCTCTGTCGCCGTCAGCAAGTACGACAGTGCAATGGGAAAGACGGGGTTGTAGACGGCTGTCAGTTGAATCCCTTCTTTCAAGGGTGCGGATTGCAGCACCTTGAGCATCGACTCCGTATTTTTGTCCACCAGGAAATTCACGCAAATATCGAGTCCCAGATCCTCCTTGACCTGCAGTCCGCGGAAGCATGACTCGCCCGTCATGCCCACATGTGAGCCATTTCTTCCGTCCACGATCAGGCAATGTCCCACATCGCTCTGCCCGACGTGGGCGAACGCATGGCGAGCGCCCATGAGAACCTGCAATTTGAACGCCGACGCGGGCATCCTGTACGTAAAGTATTTATCCAGGTAGACGTTGGCAGGTTTGCCTTTGAGCGGCGTGAAATCGCCCGCCTGACGCGCTTCTTCTGTCAGGCCAACCGCGGAAACGATCTTGCCGTCCGGGCAGACCAGGCCCACGCGAAACTCCTGCGATTCCCACACATCATGATCAGCCCCATACAGGAATTCGTGATCGGGGACATCGTCGTCAATGTCGTCGTAGAACTCGCCGCGCACCGCCGCCGTCTGCGCGCCAAGGGGAAGCCACGGCCAAATGCTGTCAAAGTTCTGAGGCATCGCTTGTCACTCCAGGAAGTGCTGCGGATCGTATTGCTGGAACAATGTGCGGCGCAGCCGGGAAAGGTGTTTGACATGCTCGAACATGTCCGCACCGCCAAGATTCGTTCTGGAGAAGTTCTCGGCATACTGACGCAGCGCCATGCACCGGAAAATGAAGGGTGGGTGCCGACACCATTGCGGGTCGTGAAGGATATCCACCGTCTTGCCCCGCATTTGCAGCGCCTCGATGTCGCCCAGGGCTTCCAGGGTCCCCATTGCGCCGCTGAATGCCATCCTAGCGGCGTTCACCCGCTCGATCGCTGACGCAGAAGGACTGCATGTCGCGGCCAAGAGCGCCTCGTGCATCAACCGGGCGCCATCGATATCGGCGGTCAGCTCAACCGTCCACTTGCGGGCACGCTTTTCAGGCACCGGCGGCTTACCGGGGGTGTTCCAGTCACTGAATCCGGTGCCGGCAAACCCGACGAAATGGTGTGCGATTTCGTGCGTGAGATAGAACAGGGAGCCATGGCCCGCAATGGCAGTCAGATAACTCAGATGCCCCCCAGGCACGCACGGAAAATCCACTAGCTCGGCGAGCATGCTCAGGCCGTCGTCGTTCAGCCGATCCCCGCCGAGATAGCACCTCAGCGCGAGGTGCAGATGCTCCAGATCTTTGCGCGTTGGCGCGCGAACCATCAACTTATTGCCGTCTTCAGTCACCAAGAGCCTGGGCAGAAGATTCAGGTGCAATGTCGCCGTGAGTAACGCTGCGCTGAACACGATGACCCGGTAGTCGCGCCCACAGCTGTCGCACGTCTCCGGGAGCGTTCTAGCGTGTCTCTGTCCGGGCAGGTCGGCGACGCGGATGAAGACATCCTGAAACCACCGCACCTGCCGCAACAAAGGCAGATATTTCTCGACATGCGCGAGGTAGAGTTCCTGAATCGCCTGATTTGGGATCGCTTGATGGCGGTCGCACCACCCCTGGAATTTTCGCTCTGCGTCTTGCACGCAGCATGGGCCCGGCGGCGGCGTCTTGTACGCCATGTTGAATGTCAACGGGAACAGCGGGGGACCAAAGAATTTGCCATGCTCATCGTCCATCGCAATCCCCAGGAATTACCCCTCGCCCCGCCACGAGGCGAGCGGGTGCCCCATCTGTGATTGGGCAGATTATTGGCGCTCGCTCCCCGTCCCACAATAGTGCGGAACCAATGATGGGTTCTTCCTAGTCCTTCTGTGTGGTCTGCTGTCGGCAAACTGCTGCCGGCGCCAAGGTCTGGCCAGACCTACGCCTGCCGGCGCAATCCCATCAGTGACCGCGATAGCCGGCTTGCGGCAGCAAGCACAGGCTCCTTCAGGTCGAGCAGCACGCTCTCGGTCAACCGAGAGATCGGCCCCGAAATGCAGATGGCGCCCTGCAACGTCCAGTTGATGCCGTAGACCGGCGCCGAGATGCTCGAGACCTCGGCGTCGCGCTCGCCCAGTGAAATCATGTAGCCCGCGCGGCGCACCGATTCATAGGGCTCGCCGGGCTCGCCCGCGAACGCAAGCAGCACCCGGCCCGGACTGCCCAGTTCAAGCGGCAGCGCTGCGCCCACCCGCACGTGGTGGCGAATCGACTTCGGGCCTTCGACCCGCGCCATGCAGATGCGCTGCTTGCCCTCGCGCACGTAGAACGTCGCGCTTTCTCCGGTGGCGGCAGATAGCTCGCGCAGCACCGGCTGCACCACCTCCGCGATATTGAACGTGGCCTGGTAACAGGCGCCCAGCCAGCCGGCAGCGCGCGCCAGACGCCAGGTGCCGTCCTCGCGTTGCGCCAGGTAGTCGTCCATGGCCAGGGTGCGCGCCAGGCGCAATACGGTGGACCGATGGCAACCGGTGCGCCGGCTGAGCTCTGCCAGCGACAGGTGCGTGTCGTCCACGCCAAACGCAGCCAGGATGCTCATGGCGCGGCGCACCGCCACCACGCCCTCTTCCGCAGGCGCGTCGTCGGCGGTGTCGTCTGGCCTTGGGTTCTTGAGATCGTTCATTGTACGCAACGTGTTTCGCTATACGAACCTGCATTGTATTGGGTGGAACACGGATCCACAATGTCTCCACCAAAACAACGATTCGGAGACAAACGATGAAGCCGTTCGCGCGCGTCCTCTCGGGCCTGGCCCTCGTGTGCATGACCAGCCTGAGCGCCGCTCAGGACTACCCCAACAAGCCCATCCGGCTGGTCGTGCCCTTCCCCCCTGGCGGTGGCACCGATGTGCTGGCACGCGAGGCGGCGATCAAGGTGGGCGCCAATACCGGCTGGAACATCGTCACGGAGAACCGGCCGGGTTCAGGCGGCAACATCGGCGTGGACACGGTGGCCAAGGCCGCGCCGGACGGCTACACGCTGGTGCTGGGCCAGACCAGCAACCTGGCGATCAACCCGACGCTGTACGCCAAGCTGCCCTACGACCCCGAAAAGGACCTTGCCGCCATTGGCCTGGTTGCGGACGCGCCGCTGGTGATCGTTGTGCCGGCTACCTCGCCGCTCAAGTCGTTCGAGGACATGATCGCCGCCGCCAAGGCAAAGCCCGGCGCACTGAACTTCGCCAGCTCGGGCAACGGCACCGTGGCCCACCTGGCCGCCGTTCAGTTGCAGAACGCGGCGGGCATCGAGCTCACCCACATTCCGTACAAAGGCGCCGCGCAGGCCTCGAACGACCTGATCGGCGGGCAGATCGACATGTACCTGTCGTCGGTGCCCACGCTGATCGGCCACGTGCGCAACGGCAAGATGCGGGCACTGGCGGTGACGTCGGCGCAGCGCGTGCCGGACATGCCCGATGTGCCCACCGTCGCCGAGCGCGGCTTTCCGGGCTTCGAGGCCGTGACCTGGTTCGGCCTGGCCGCACCCGCCGGCACGCCCGCCGACATCGTGCAGCGGCTGAACGCCGAGTTCAACAAGGCGTTGCAGGCCCAGGACCTGAGCCTGAAGTATCAGGAGCAAGGGGCGCGGGTCCTGACCAGCACGCCAGATGCGTTCGCCAAGCTGATTCATGACGACCGCATCCGCTGGGGCAAGATCGTCAAGGACTCGGGCGCCAAGGTCGAGTGATCCGCCATGCAGGCCCGCTATCCCTACTCCAGCGGTGCGGCACGCCCCGCCATCACGGCGCCGGCCGGCGCGTGCGACTGCCACATCCACGCCTATGACGCGCGTTATCCGGCGGTTGCCGGGGCAACGCTGACGCCGCCGGACGCCACGGTGTCGCAGTACCGCGAAATCCAGGTGCGCTTGGGCACGCAGCGGGCCGTGCTGGTCACCCCGTCCACCTACGGTGCGGACAATCGTCCGATGCTGGACGCGCTGGCGCAGATGCGGGATCAGGCGCGCGGCGTGGCCGTGATCGATGGCAGCGAGACCGATGCGCAGCTCCAAGCCATGCATTACGCCGGCGTGCGCGGCATCCGACTGAATCTTTCCCTTGGCGTGACCAGTTCCGCCCGCCAGCTCTTGCCGCTGGCGCAGCGCATCGCGCCGTGGGGCTGGCACGTGCAACTGCTGATGGCGCCCGACAGGTTGGCGGAATTGGCGCCGTTGCTGGCGGATCTGCCCGTGCCCATCGTGTTCGACCACATGGCGCGGCTTGCGCCGCACGATGCCGGTGCGCATCCCGCCCACGCCCTGGTGCTGCAGTTGCTCACCCGCGGCCGCGCCTGGGTGAAGCTGTCCGGCGGCTACATCGTCAGCACGCTGCACAGCATTGAGGATCCGGCGCTGGACGCGTTGGCGCGCAGTTTCCTGGACGCCAATCCCGAGCGCGTCGTGTGGGGCAGCGACTGGCCGCATGCCTCCGCCTCGTCGGGCATGCAGCCCATGCCCGACGACGCCCGCCAATTCGAACGCCTGGCCGAGTGGACCGGCCCCGACCGGCTGAGCCAGGTCCTCGTCCACAACCCGGCGGCCCTCTACGGCTTTGCCGCATGAAAAAGAATTCCCCTCGGAGACAGACCATGCAAGACCCTCACACCCTTTCCCGCCGCAGTTTCCTGGCCGCCGCCGCGGCGCTGACGGCAAGCGCCGCCTTCGGCGTGCGCGCCGCGCAGGAATGGCCCGGCGGCAAGACCATCACCTGGGTGGTGCCGTACCCCGCCGGCGGCAGCACCGACGTGCTGGGCCGCGCCATTGCGCAGCAGCTCGATGCGCTGCTGGCCACACGCGTCATCGTGGACAACCGTCCGGGCGCCACCGGCACCATCGGCGCCGCCCGCGTGGCCCGCGCCGAGCCGGACGGTCTGACCTTGCTGGGCACCTCGATCGGACCGCAAGCCATCGCGCCGCACGTCATGGGCAAACTGACCTATGACCCCGTGGCTGACTTCGCCCCGGTCATCATGATCGGCACCATTCCCCACCTGCTCGTCGTGGGCAACGCGCAACCCTACAAGACCGTGGCCGAGCTGATCGCAGCGGCCAAGCAGGCGCCCGAGAGCCTGGCGTATGCGTCGGGCGGCACCGGCACCATCCTGCACATGCAAGGCGAACTGCTGCAGCAGAAGACGGGCGCCCGCTTCCTGCACGTGCCTTACAAGGGCGACACCCCCGCCCTGCAGGACACGCTGGCTGGTCAGGTGCAGTTCGCATTCATTCCCGCCGCCGCGGCGCTGCCGCACGTGCAGACCGGCGCGCTGCGCGCCCTGGCCGCCACGTCAGCCGCGCGCCTTCCCGCGTTGGCGGACGTGCCGACCATGGCCGAGGCCGGCTTTCCCGATTTCGTGGTGGAGCAATGGCAGGCCGTGTTCGCCCCGGCCGCCACACCCGCCCCCGTGATCGAGCGGCTCAACGCGGACATCGGCCGGGCGCTGCAAAGCCCCGCCCTGCGCGCGCTGTCCGAACAGCTTGGCATCACGCTGGCCGGTGGCACGCCACAGGCCCTGGACCAGACCCGCAAGGCGGACTTCGACAAGTGGGGCAAGGTCATCCGCGAGGCCGGCATCAAGCCCGCCTGACCCGCCCCGCCCTCCTCTTCATTACCTTCAGACAGGAACACTCATGGCCACTCAGGACATCATCAAAGACTTTCCGCGCGTCAGCGCCGACATCGTGCGCCGCGCCGCCGAACTGCAACCCGCCATCCTGGCCGACGTCGCCGGCCGCCGTGGCGCGCTGAGCGGCCGCATCCGTCCGCTGCACCCCGGCATGAAGGTCGCCGGCACGGCCCTCACGGTCGAAGTACGCCCCGGCGACAACCTCATGATCCACGCCGCGATTTCCCTGGCCAAGCCGGGCGACGTGCTGGTGATCGACGGCAAGGGCGACCTCAGTTCGGCGCTGATGGGCACCATCATGATGAACGCCTGCCGCAAGCTGGGCATCGCCGGCGTGGTGATGGACGGCGCCGCGCGCGACACGGTCGAGATCATCGAAATGGACTATCCGGTATTTGCCGCGGGAACCAACCCCAACGGCCCGACAAAGAATGTGCCCGGCCGCATCGGGCATCCCGTCTCTGTGGGCGGCGTGACTGTTCATCCGGGCGACTTCATCATCGGCGACGCCGACGGCGTGGTGGTGGTCGAGCGCGAGAAGATCGAAGGCCTGCTGCCCGCCGCGGAAAAGAAGGTGCGCGACGAAGCCGCGCGCATCGCCGCCATCCAGGCAGGCGACACCGAGGCAAAGTGGCTGAGCGCTGCCTTGCGCGCCGCTGGCGTACTGAAGGAAGGGGAGTCGCTGTGAGTGCCGCCGCCAAGGACAAGCCCGCGCTGCTCGTGACCGCGGCGGACCTGGCGCCCGAGGCGCTAGCGCTGCTGCAGGATTTCGCGGTGGTCTTCGCCGGCAAGACCCCGACCGAGGACGATATCGTGGCGCTGTGCCGCGACCACAACCCCGTGGCGATCATCGTGCGCTACAGCAAGGTGGGCGCCGCGGCGATGGATGCGGCCCCTGCCCTGCGCGTGATCTCCAAGCACGGCAGCGGCACCGACACCATCGACAAGACGGCAGCCGCCGAACGCGGCATCCAGGTCGTGGCCGCCGTGGGCGTGAATGCGGCCGCCGTCGCCGAACAGGCGCTGGCGCTGATGCTGGCGTGCGCCAAGTCAGTCGTCGGATTGGACGAACGCATGCGCGCCGGCCACTGGGACAAGTCCACGCACAAGAGCCTGGAACTGGGTGGCAAGACCATTGGCCTGGTCGGCCTGGGCGCAATCGGGCGCCGCATGGCAGCCATGGCGAACGGGCTGGACATGCGGGTGATCGGGTTCGACCCGTACGCCAAGGACCTGCCCGGCTACCTTCGCAGCGTGCCGCTGGATACGATCTGGCGCGAGGCGGACGTGGTGTCGCTGCACTGCCCGCTCACCGACGAGAACCGCGGCATGGTCAACGCCCAGACACTGGCGCAGTGCAAGCCCGGGCTGATCCTGGTGAACACGGCGCGCGGCGGCCTGGTGGACGAGGACGCGCTGCTGGCGGCCGTGCGTTCGGGGCACGTGCGGGCCGCGGGCCTGGACAGTTTCGCGGTCGAGCCCATGACGTCCGGTCATCCGTTCCAGCAGGAACCGCGCATCATCCTCAGCCCGCACATCGGCGGCGTGACCAGCGCCGCCTACGTCAACATGGGCGTGGCCGCCGCGCAGAACGTTCTGAGCGTGCTGGACGTGCTGGCACGCGCCGGGTCGCCTGCCTGAGGAGCCACGCCATGCCGCAACGATGGAAACACGCGCCCGGCGGCAGCAATTGGGGCGAATTCGGTCCGGACGACCAGCGCGGCCGGATGAATCTGGTGGATCGCGCCAAGGTGCTGCAAGGCATCGCCGAGGTGCGCGAAGGCCTGAC
>JAEYVD010000814.1 GCA_023432075.1 Pseudomonadota bacterium
TCTCGGCCCACTTGGTCTTTTCGCCGCCAATGAAGCGCTGATATTCGTCGGGCGTACCCGTGTAAAGCTGCGTGCCCTGCGCCGCCAGCCGTTCCTTCAAGTCGGGCGAGGCCAGCGTCTTTTGCAAGGCCGCGCTTAACGCGGCCACCACGTCCGGCGGCGTGCCTGCGTGCGCGAAGAACGCATTCCAAGAACTGATCTGCAAGCCCGCATCGCCCGCCTCGGTGCTGGCCGGCACCGCGGGCGCAGACGGCAGCCGCTTGTCCGACGCCACCGCCAGCGCCCGCAACTTGCCCGACGCGACGTGCGGCATGATGACCGGACTGGCGTCCATCACCACATCCACCTGCTCGCCGATCGCCGCATTCACGGCCTCGCTGCCGCTCTTGAACGGCACATGCACGATGTCCACGCCCGCCGTCAGCTTCAAGAGCTCCAAGCCCAGGTGCGGCGAGCTGGCGTTGCCGGCCGAGCCGAAATTCAGCTTGGCGGGATTGGCCTTGGCATACTTGACGAACTCGGCGAACGACGCCGCGGGCACGCCCGAACGCACGGCCAGCAGATAGGGCGACCCGGACACCATGCCCACCTGCGCGAACTTGTCCGCGTCATAGCTGAGCTTGGCGTAGATCAACGGGTTCACGACCTGCGTGCCCACCGTCCCCATGAATATCGTGTACCCATCGGCCGGCGCCGTCGCCGCCACCTGCGCCGCGATCACGCCGCCCGCGCCCGGCCGGTTCTCGATGACGATCCCCTGCCCCAGCACGTCCCCCATTCCCTTGCCCACCTGCCGCGCCACGATATCCGTAATGCCGCCAGCGCCAAACGGCACCACCAGCCGGATCGGCCGCTCCGGAAACGCGGCCTGCGCGTGCCCCGCCAATCCCGCCGCCATTGCCAATGCTGCCACCATGCCCAAGACCTTCATGCCATTCCCCTTGTATGCGCCGTCGCGGCGCTATGACACAAAGTGTCCTATAGAGCATTGATTTTCCGCAAGGGAAATTTGATTAGGGGAAACCTGAGCAGCAGGAATAAAGTTCGCCTTTTTTGTTGAAGTTCGCCTTTTGGCTTCGGCCGGCAATACCTGCTATTGCGCAGGCATCTTCTCTTATTCTGTGCGGATGGACGGCCTGCAGGCTGAAGAAAGGCGAACTTTGCAATAAACGCGATTAAATTAGCGCGACAGTTCAAGCCGGCAGATTTGGGAGATGCCCGTCCGGGAATTGGGGACGAGACATGGACGTCTCGAGGCACTCCGCTATAAGTTGAGAGATGTAAGAGAAGAAAGCCGTGCCTTGTAGGGAAGGCCCCGGAGGCCCCTGTGGTCAGTGGCCGCCTTCGGCCAGGAAGCGACATACGATGTCGTCCCCACTGCGCCATTTAAACGACCGCTTCGCTCGGAAAAGCGGCATGCTCGCGCGACTGCAGTCGCGCAGGAACAGCTTTAGTAGCTTCGTCAAACACGTAGCTTTACGGACTCCAAGTAGGGGCCGGCGGCGAACTCAATGTGGATACCACGCGTCCGGGCAGGCCTGCGCTTGATCGGCGGCGTCCGAAGCATCGGTGCCCTTCACAGGCCGGCGAGATCGGACCCTAGCGCTCTCAGCTTTCCCCGGCCCGCCATTTCTCGACACCGTTTGTGAGAAAGCTTCGCCACCTAGCTTTGCACATCATCCCGTCGTACCGAAATCTTCTCGTCAAGGATCCGCGCCAGTGGCGTGCCCGTTTGGATCAGCGTATCCACGATGGACGTCAGTTCCGCGCTATCCAGAACCTCCCGAGGTACCGGAGCGCTTAGGATGGCCTTCTCGACCCAGTCGCATACCCGACGCGCAATGCCGTAGCCGTTCCAGAATTCCGTGCTGGCGCCCTGTGCCCCCCACCAGGCGATGACCACTTGCGCAACGAACGTCAGTCGATGCACTTGCGGCTGCACCTCAAGCAGGCCAAGTATGGCGAGGGCGACGAAGGTGGACGGCGCGGCTTCCACTGCCAGTTGCGTGAGCATCGGCAGCAGGACGTCCGCTCGCTCGGCTCCAGGGGGCATGACATAGCAGCGCGGTCCCTTCCCGATCCCGTATTCGCCCATGAACAGCGCGGCAAGTGCGCCCGTGAGATGCACTTCCGCACTAGTGGAGCGTTCAGAGGTGAGTCGCTTCCACGCCCAGAATTCCCTAATGCGCAATGCCAGTGCCTGCCTTGCCATTAACACTGTGGAATCCAGCACGATCTCATCGTTCAGCCAACGTCTGTCGAGCTCATGCAAGACTGCGGTGGTAGCATCGAGGAAGCGATCTTGCGGCAACTGGGCGACGCGCTGGAGGAGTTCGCTCACGACGGAACCGTCAAGCGTGGCAGCCGCAGCGGTCGCTGCCGCGAAATACGCGTCGTTCCATCCATGCGCTCGCTCGCCAGGCTCTTCATCCTTTTGGCATCCGACACCGTTCGCTCTTGCCGTCCAAGCCCAGCAGTGATTCACTAGGCCGCGCAACCGCTCGGGTGCCTCCCGATACCAAAGGTCTTTCGCGAGCGACACCCAATGTGCCGCCGCGCTCGAGTCTAGCGCGTACTCGCGTGGCGGGTGTGGTTTTGCTCGCCGTTGTCGCGGCACGCCTAACGAGATCCCGGCGCGTACTTTCGGGGAAAGCGGCTCCGGAAGATCCGGCCAGACAGTCTCATCCCCCTTGCCCGTCAGCCATCGCAGTTCCGCCAAGACCGCAGCTTGCAGCCGGTCACGTTCTGCATCCTGTCGGGCATGTTCCTGCGCCTCGCGAAGGGCACGATAGTCCTCGACGCTCTCCCAATCCACTTCATCATGGTTTGGCAAGGCGTAGATCGTGGAGTTTAGGCCCAAGCGCATCAGCGACCGTAGCAATGCCGGCTCCAAGGATCGCTGCGCCGCCACCTCGGCGCGTAGTACCGCAGACATGCCCGTATCGTGCTCGGCAGCCACGTGAAGCAGGCGCTCCAGAGTCGTCGGCTGAGGATCGGCACGGTAGGCTGCCAACAGCCCGACAGCCGCGGTCGCTCGCCGGTTGTACTGCAACTGCTGGACCACCCCTCGGGCGTCCGTTTGACCTTGCGTCGCCTCCGCCAGCAACGCCCGTGCCCACTCGCCGTGCTGAGTTCTCAATGCCGACGTACCATCACGCAAAACCAGGGCGGCGACGATGAGCCGCGTCTGAGCGTTCCATTTCTGATCGTCGTCATCCCCAGCGACTGTATCAACCTGTTGGCGCATCGCCCATTCCACGCCCTCCCCGAGGAGTTCGGAGGAACAGGGTGGCTCAGTGAACGCGCGCATCATTCTTCCGCGCAGCGCCAGGTCGGCGTTGCCACGGTCGGCTCTCTCCTGCAAACCGGCGCGTAGCTGGGCTTCTTGCGCGGGGAGGTGATAGGTGATTATCGTGCCGTTCTCACCTTCGGTGCGGGAATAGTTGGCGGGGTCCAGTAGATTTAGCGCACTCATGGCGGCGAATGCGGGGTCAGTCGGGTCGCTCCCGCTCTCCGGCGGACCAAGCCGTTCCGCCGCTTCACGCAGGCGCTGGCGCATGCTTTCTCGTGTCTCCGCAGGGCCGTTGACGCCAAAATCCGCCAGCATGTTGTCAAGCGCCATTTGGCGCGAGCGCCGGGCGCGCAGATCCTGCAACCTCACCGGGCCCGCCGGTTCCGGTCGTACCCACGCGTTAAGCCCCATGTCGCCCATGAGGTCGTGCGCGTACCGCTCTCTATCAAGCGCCAGCAACTCGGCCGATGCGGCGAACGGCGCCAGGCAGTAACGCGTCGTGGGCCAGTGCGACAGCATCACGTCGACCGCGACGAGAAGATTTGCTGCCGGAGAGCCCTCCGGTCCGAGTATGTCGTCAATGACGGCTTGTGGATCCTCTCCAGCTTCGATTCGCCGGTGCGCCCAAGCCTCCAGCGCCATCAGAGCCGACGCCACAATTTGGCTATCGTGTCCGCGGGACCACGCGTAAGACCGCTGCCATGGAAACGAACGTGGACCGGCGGCCAGCACGACGTCAATGCGATTGTCGGCAGGCGGACCACCGCGGGTCCGGTACTGGATGGCGTGCGCGACGAGGGCGCGGATTAGGCGGAGCCCTTCCTCCGGGCTCGTCTCCAGCAGGCCGAAAAACGGCGCTCGTGCTGGCGAGGCGGGGAAAAAATCCGCGCTCCAGCGAGAAAACGGCTCTCTCGAAAGATCGCGGTCGCGATCGTCGTCCCCTTCGGGCAAGGCTGCCAGAAAGAGGTCCGCCACGGGGCGGGGCGCCGCCTGGGGTGCGGTGCCCAGGAACGAAATCAGTTGGCGGAATATGACGTGGCGATGTGGATGGGCCTGCCATCCCTGCAGATAGGCGGCCGCGTCGTCCGGACGCAGCTTGCACCACAGCAGGAAGGCCGTTCGCAGGTCCTCCTCCTGAGCAACAGTCAAGGACAAGCCGGGCGCATCCATGGCGGCCATGCGTGCCCTGCTATTTGTGACGGCCGGATGATTCCTCGACTCGACGTCGGTGAGCCACGCATACAGTCGCCCAACTAAGTACGGCGACAGCGGATCCTGGCCAAAGGTCACGCTGCACCACCGGTTGTAGAGATCGACCAACGGCGGCACCGCACTGTGGGGAATCCTGTCCCCGAGCTTGAGCGACCACAAAAGCAGATTGAGCCAGGACGGTCCCCGTGGCGCGACGAAATCGGCCGGTAGCTTAGTCACGTCCACGCCAGCGGCCGCCCACAATGGAGCGGCTGGCAGCGAGTCCTCCGTGATCACGGCACGAATGAGATCCCCGAACAACGCCGCGTTGTCGGCCGAAAGCGCTGGTAGACAGCCCTCCAGCGCGTCGTGTGCGCGCTCCGAGCGCGCAAGTGCCAGCAGGACGGCACGCTTCCACGAGCCGTGGGCTTGGGGCTTACTAACCCGGTCGAGCAGCGCTTTCCACCCCGTCATGCCATTCGCAGTCTCCGCGTGCAGCCGCGCCGCGAGTTCTACGCCGCGCACCAGTCGCATCGGCGCCGCTCTCGCAATATCTAGTGCATTGGCGCGCTCCGGCTCCTCGTACAGCAGGCAGCCGGTCGCCCAGTCGCGCAAGACGTCGTGTGCAGGTTCGATTAGGACCGCGTTGACTGCCCGGAGGGAGTCTGTTCCGATCAAGCCCGTCACAGCCTGGGCAGATGCCGCGCTGGCGTCCATCGGGTCGGACGAGGCGATGGAATGGATGGCCAAGGCGCGCAACAGGCGTCTGCGCTCGAGGCGTTCTGCGCCGCGACTCGCCGAGTCGCCCGTCCCCCACCATTGCCAGGCCATCTGCGCCTCGCTGAAAGGCGTCGCAGCATCCGCTTGCACGGTGCGCGCGAGACGGTTGAGGCGGTACAAGTTCCTCACGATGGCCTTGGCGGGATGCCCGGGTGCCAGCAACCCGGCGAGGGCCGGGTCCGCCTGCCGCAAGTCCACCACCTCGTCGTCGGTCAATTCGGGAATCAGGTACGGCGGCGCCACGCCGAGTCTCTGAAGGGCCGCGGGCGGCAGCCAGGCGGCGGCATCCGCGTCGAAGTCGGGGCGCGCCGTGGCGACCACGCGGAATCCTCTAGCCTCTGCGGCCGCGCTGATCAGGTCCACCACAGTCTGCTGTTCGTCGGGCCTGTCGAAGCGGTCGAGCCCGTCGATAAATAGCGTCCCACCACCGTCGCCAGCGAGGTCGGTGAGCAGCTCCCGGGCGGTAGCGTCGCAGCCAAGCTGGGCCCTTAACGCCGCCCACCCGCCTCCGGGAATACGATTGGGAGCCATCACGATGACGCGCGATTCGGCTTGGACGCGCTCGACCATCTGCGCCAGGACGCCGGACTTACCAACTCCGCCCGCGCCTTGGATGACGAGGTAGCGGCCATGTTCAAGCGCGGACAGGGCCGCATCCACGTGTCCCGTGCGGTCGATCGTCGTTTTGCCAACTCGCGTACTAATCGTCGCAAGCGCATTACGCGCATTTTCGGCGAGTTGCTCGCGCGCGCCGTGCAAACGGCGATCCCCGGCGAACCGGTAGTTCCGCTCGCTGGTCAAGCGATCTACCAGCGTTGCACGGTCCAGATCGCCACCCTTGGCGTCCGTTTCCAACGCTATCAGTTGCAACGTATCCCATAGTTCTGACGCGCGGCTAGCCTCCTGCGGGGCCAACAGCATCGCACAACGCTCGCGGGCCAACTGTCCACAGGCCGATTCCGTTTGCTCGCAGTCAAAAGCCAGGACCTGAAACCGGGACAAGAGAAGCCACACTTCGGCGTCCTGGTGCTGGGCGCCCGTCTTCGCCATATGGCCACGCAATGCCAAGACGAAATCGCGCATTCCTTGGTGTGCGACCTTTGGTTGATTCAGTCGGGCAAAGAACGTCACCGGGTCCTGATACTCACGGGCCCAGCGGAGCGTTTCCTGAACATAGTGCTCAATGGCTGTCGAGGTGCGTGCAATCGCCACGGCCACCTCGTAGCGCGTCGCCTGGAAGTCAGGCTTGCGCATGGCTCGACAGGCCAGCTCGACGACGTCCGCAAAAACCGTATCGCTCGCCGTGAAGGCGACGGTGCGTTTGGCTTGCACCTCTAGCGTCGCCGGCTCTCCACGCCGGTCGTGGCCGGTGACAATCACGTCATCCATCGAGTAGCCCAGACTCGCTCGCTGGAAAGCGACCCCCGTGACCACGACGCCAGGCAGGCCGCGTGCCTCGCCGGCGGACAAAAGCGGCAACAGGTACTGGGCGCCAACGTGTCCCTCCAGCAGAGCGCCGGCTGGACCAGCGGCGGCGGGACTGACCTGGGGCGGCGCGCCATCGAAACGACGCGGCGACGGCGCTTGCTCGGGATTTGATAAGGTCTCAGACATTTCGCGATGCAAGGATGAACCAACCGCCATCTTAATGGTTGTCAAATGTGCCGGAGCCTTCAGCTACGACTGTGACTTCCGGCTTGCTTGCGCTCGTGCAGCTTGTCCGCCAGGAACGCTACTGCGAACGGCCGCTTTAGGGCGAATTGTGGCCGTTGCATCTACGATTTCCGAATGACTCAGAAGGGTCGGATAGCGACCCTCCATAGGAGCACACTGAATCTCCCTTTACGCGAAAGGAGATTGTCATGGAATCCGAGAATGTCAGCGTTGGCCGTCGTGTGCCATGGAACAAGGGCAAACTCACCGGGCAGAAGCCACCTCTAAAGCTAGGAGAAATTTGGGCAATCCGAACGAGACTGGAGATGGCGTCGAACGTCCGGGAACTCGCAATGTTCAATCTCGCAATCGATAGCAAGCTTCGAGCGTGCGATCTCACGCGATTGCAGGTGCAGGACATCCGTCACGGAAGCCACATGGCCGCGAGAGCCACCGTCATGCAACAAAAGACCCGGCGTCCGGTGCAATTCGAGATCACGGAGCAAACCCGTGAGAGCGTTGAAGCATGGATCGAGGCGCGAGGCCTAAAGGCGGCGGATTTTCTGTTTCCGAGCCGCTTGCATACGTCGCCGCATCTGTCGACGCGGCAGTACGCCCGGATTGTGCACCGCTGGGTCGCATCGATTGGCCTCGACGATACCGCGTATGGCACCCACACTATGCGCCGTACAAAAGCCTCGCTGATCTACCGCCGGACGAAGAATCTTCGGGCCGTACAGCTGCTGCTCGGGCATACGAAGCTGGAAAGCACAGTTCGCTATCTCGGCATCGAGGTCGACGATGCTCTTGAGATGGCAGAGCAAACCGAGGTTTGATGCATCCCGGCCGGCGAGCGGTCGCTTGCCGGCCAGTAGCGGCCGTTCGAACGCTTGCCTGGGGCTTGGATCGAAAGAGTCAGGACTCTCAGTTGGAAGTCCACGGTCAGAAGGTAAAGGCGATCGAGTCGGCCCACTATCGCGCAGTTGCAAAAACACGGGGAACGCTACCTTGGGATACGCCTTGGATTAACCGCCATTCGGAGGCACTCGAAAGCTCTCAATGATCTTCTTTTCGGCCTTTTGAAGTAGAGAGATCGTCTCCGCTATCCATCTCGAAACGTACTTTTTCGGGTGGCCCGGTGCCATGTCGGCAGGAGCCTGGGCGGCGTTGTCTTGTTGTTCGGATGTCTTGTTTTCCATGAGCGAGATGTTCGAATATCCCTTACCATCCGTAAAGTTGACCTTACTGATCTATATGGTCAGGAATACTGATGCGCAATTTGAATTTGGACCAACTTCAAACGCTGATAGCGATTGCAGATCTAGGCACGTTCGCAGCTGCCGCCCAGGCACTTCACCTTGCTCCTCCGACAATCAGTTTGCATGTCAAGGAACTGGAATCTCGCATGCAGGCAAACCTGCTCGAGCGCGGTAGACGGCAAACAGCGCTGACGCCAGCAGGGTTGGCACTGGTGCAAGAGGGGCGCAAGCTACTTGCCTCGAGTGACGATCTGATTGATCTCGTACGCAGCACGGCAGCCGGCGGTGACGGCGTGGTAAAGATTGGGGTGTCGGTCGGCGTCGGAATGCGACGACTGCCGCTGATGCTCGATGCCCTTAAGCGGCGAAAACCAGGGGTGGAACTGAAGCTGGAGGCAGTAGGATCAGCCGAGGCTATGCAACGGCTACATGCCGCGACTCTCGATATCGGCATCGTGGCCAGCCCCCAACCTGCCGTCGCGCGTGTTGCGCTCGTTCCCTGGCGAAACGACCCAATGGTTGCACTGATACCTGCTTCCTGGGAGGTTCCCGAAACAGTGACACCAGAATGGTTGTCCACGAAGCGGTGGGCCTGTTTCGCGCCGGGCACCCAAATGTATGGCCTTGTGGCGTCGTGGTTCGGGCAGGCTGGCCTAAACCCCCGCCCCTATTTGACTCTGAGCTACCCCGGCGCATTGAAGAGCTTGGCCAGTGCCAGCCAGAGCGCCGCGATCTTGCCCTTGGAAGAAGTGGACGATCAACACCGGACGCCAGACATATCGGTTCGCCCTCTTCACCCGCGGCTCATGCGCCCGATGGCCGTAGCGCATCGAAGCTTTCCAGCTCCCAGTGAGGCTATGGCTGCTGTTCTGGAAGTCCTAGCAGAGTTCGCTACCTAACACGTGCGATCCCGAGAGGCCACGAAATTTCCTCCTGAGTTATTGACCCGCAATGCGAACTACCGCACTGGGGGGCATTGGCAGCAACGGGTCGTCATCGGCCGGCGATCCAGGGCGGCATACGGCCAGAAGCAGACGCTCGCAGGCGATTTTCCAAAGCTGCCCTCCGCGCAGCTCAGACTGAAATGCATCATCGACGCCTAGGATTCTGCAATCTTCGAGCCCGTGAAGCATCACTTCCAATCTGCGTGTGGAAACCATATCACGACTGGGCAGCGACAGGAACTCGAAATGGCGCTCCCAGCCGATTGAACGCGTTCATTGCGGCGATCGTGATCGTGAGATCAACCAGATCCTTGGGCGCGAATTGTGCCGAGGCGGCGGCATACGCTTCATCAGACGCGTGCGTCTCGCTGACACGGGTCACCTCTTCAGCCCAGGCTAGCGCGGCGCGCTCCTGCTCAGAGAACAAATGGTGCACCTCGTCCCATACCGGTACCAAACTGATCTTGTCGATCGACATGGTTTTTCTTAGATCGCGACTATGCATATCGATGCAGTGTGCGCAGCCATTGATTTGCGAAACGCGGAGGAACACGAGGTGCACGAGTTCCTCCGGAAGGTTCGTCCTCCTCGTGACATAGTGGTGGATACCGAAAAGTGCCTTTGCGCCTTCAGGTGCGATCTCTTGCCAGTTCAAACGGGTCATCACAGTCCTTTGCTGTTGTTTATGATTGTCGGATCGCGGCCAGCGCGCCCCGAAGGCCGCCTATCGACTTCGACCGCGATCCATGACATAAGCAGACGTTACTCCACCGGCTGTTGGAGAAACAGGCCCAAAAACTGCCGAAACGACTGACCCAAGATGACTGACTTAAGTACGTTCGATGCACTGTCGATTCAGGTGGACCGAGCCGCCGTCGCGGCAATCGGCGAGCAGATCCATGCGAGCCTGCGACAGGCGATCCTCGACGGCCGGCTTGCGCCAGGACAGCGTTTGCCTTCCGGTCGAGACCTCGCCGCGCAGCTTGGTGTCGCGCGCGGCACAATCCGCGTGGCATACGATCGGCTAATCGCCGAGAACCTGGTATTCGGTGCCGGCCCCGCTGGAACGCGCGTAAGCGCTCGGCCGCCTACCATCGAAGCGGTCGACGACTTGCCAATCGACGGACCTTTGGCGGCTTTCAACCGTCCATTTTCGAGCGCCCCACGGCCCTTCCAAATGGGCGTACCCGCTCATGACGCTTTTCCAGCCAAGCTGTGGGCCCGCATGCGAGCGCGTGCCCTACGCGACGACGCGAGCACTAACACGGCCTACGCTGACCCGCGAGGCGAACCCGTGCTGCGGGCCCAGATCGCGAGCCACCTTGCCATCAGCCGACAAATGCAATGCCATCCCGATCAAATCATCGTCACCGGTGGATACCGGCAGGGCCTGCTGCTTGCCCTCACGGCGCTACGCGCCCAAGGGCGCAAGGCGTGGATCGAAGAGCCAGGTTATCCGCTGGGAAGGCGCGGGCTCGAGCTAATCGGCGCCACGCTCGAACCTGTGGCTGTTGACGCCGAGGGGCTGCGCGTGGACGATGGCATCGCCCGGGCCCCAGACGCCATGCTGGCACTGGTCACCCCAGGCCAACACGCACCGCTAGGCGTGACCCTATCGCGCGCACGAAGACACGCCTTGCTCGACTGGGCGGCGTCAAGTGGCGCCTGGATCATCGAAGATGACTATCTTGGGGAACTTCAGCTCGACGGTAGGGCTGCACCGGCCCTTGCCTCAGGCGCAGGCGCCGAGCGTGTGATCCACATCGGGTCGTTCAGCAAAACGCTCAGTCCGACGCTCGGCCTCGGTTTCGTCGTCGCCCCACGTTCGCTGGCGGAACGTCTGGTCGAGGTTGCCGCCGTGTTGGCCCCGGCTCCGAACCGGATCACCCAGTTGGCTGTTATGGAGTTTCTATCCAATGGGCACTTCCTGCGGCACCTGCGGCAGATGAAGGCTCTCTATGCCGAGCGCCGCAACCTCGCGCTAACGCATGTAAATAGGCTTCTGCCGGGCACGCTGGCGGCTGGCCTGGGCGTGATCGCACCGCTGCCACAGATTGCCGACGACATCGCCGTGGTGCGTATCGCCCGCGCACATGGCCTCGCGCCCTCGGCGCTCTCCGCTTGGCACCTTAGCCGCGGGTACGCTCAACGTGGCTTGCTACTCAGCGTGACGAACCTGCACCCCCACAACATAGAAACCGCATGCGTGACGCTTGCAAGAATCGTTGCGTCTCATTGAATCCTGGACCGCATATCCCCGTGGATCATGCACGCGGCGTCGGAGCGTCCGGTTCTCGCGGAAACTGACGTCCGCGGTCGTCGGCGAAGTTCCGCCGACGGCCAGGAGCCGCCGTTCGCGGACGGTATAGCAAAGCATCGCGCTCTCGCGGCCCCGCGCGGCCGGATTTGCGGCACCCACCCGGACAGTGAAACCTGCCTTACGCAGCAGCGCGTCGCCTTCAAATCGCATAAATGCCGTTGTCTCGCCCCGACGCCTGCTCGAACGCTCGCGCCGTCTCGTCGGGTATTTCCATGCCGATCACGTCGTATTTCCACCCTCGCCTCGGCGGCCATGGCACATCGATCAATGCGAGCTGCCGCTTTTTATAGCCACCTTTGGGGGTTTGCCACTGCAGCAGCCAATCGTCGGTGATGGTCATATCGGCACTCCTCGAAAGTGAGCGCACAGGTTCTTATGGTGCTTCTTCTCTGGGCACATGAGGCCCGCTCCTGATATGGATTCTCCGTCGGGTCTGTGGGCGCGTCAACAGCCCGCTTGCCATGCCTGGACGCGAGGCTGTTTGAAAGGCAGCCTGAAGCCGGGGTGCCTGCCAGATAAAGAACTGCCGATTGGCCGCTTCGGGTCGAAAGCGGAAATTGCTTGCAGAGGCGGAGACCTCTGCGCGCAAAACACAGATCATCGTTCCGGACGAAATCAGATCTATGCGGCTAACCTACCGTCGTCCGTCCTCGCGTCGAGCGATTGGCCCGCGACCGTAAGACGGTGACTTGCAGGCATCGCGTCACATGCTTCTAGCAGGAGCAGCGCAGTACCAGGAAGGGCGCTCATGCGCAACTTCCCCTTTTGAAATGATGAAGCATCGCTCAGCGCGGGAAAATGTCTTCGCAACCACTGATCTGGTACCGACCGCCGCAATTTGTCTATGACTTCCACCGGCAACAGGTCCTCGTTGAGATCAGACTGCTTCCTCTCTGTTTTTCTCTGAGGAAGCGAGAGAGCCGGCGCGTCGGCGCCGGCTATCGCGCAAAGAACGTCAACTGCCCGAGCAAGGTACCTCTGAACGGCAGGGCAATCACGGACCTCTTCCAAGTCGGGCGTCTCATCTTCGACTGAATCATGACCTCCGCCAGGGGCATCCGCGAACGCCGTGGCGCGATATTCTTGCTTGACCACGAGAAGAGCAAGCTCATGCTCGAAGCACAGGTCAGCCCCCGGGATAAAGTGTTCTCGACGCCAGTAGGCAAAACCCAACGTCTTCTTTTGCTCGTCCACGCACGCCGGACAGTAGCGAACCACCTCTGCGCGTGTGAATCCAAAGCCCTCCCCCAACTTTTTCTTTGACACGGCCCAATCAGCTACCGCTCCCTCGCTCGACAGACGCGTGAAGAAATACAAGGGCTGTAGCGTATGCGACCTCCAGTAAGCCTCGGCCTGCATGCCAAGCGAACTTGCGAAGTCCTCAATCGGATAGGGAAGAAAGGTATTGATGAAATGGGACAGCCTCCCATGCGGAACGCGGGCCATGGCAGGCGTCATACGAGAACCTTGATTGTTGATGCACCAGGCTCGCGCATAGTGCCCGAGATAGAACTCTCCAGGCGCCGGCTTGACTACTATCACTACGTCCAACCCTTCTAAACAACGACAACTTATGGCGAAGCTATTCGAGGCTCGGCCTTCGTATACCAGTCGACGAGTGCCTTAGCCGTCAGCGCACTCGTCCCGGCCAGCGCGCAACCAATGTGCAACGCTCAACAAAATCAAAGGATGCAAGCGTTGCCAAGCACCGAATCTCATGGTCCACAGCCAGGTAGTCGCTAGGCGTGATTCCGAAGGCAGTGCACGCATGTCTGGCGCGAGGCGGAACGGCGCCACGTGTGCGACATACGCCCTTCCCGCGTCCTCGAGGCGCTTTCGAGGCCGCCATTCCGGGCTCAATCGCAACGTGTCGATTGCCAGCCGAATTTCTTGCACGCGAAGCTCCGCCGACAGCTGAGGGCGGCTCATAGCCTCGACGCAGAACGCTGAGAAATCGGCCAGCGCCGCCAAATCCGCCTCATTGATGTTCTGCCCTACCGGCACCGCCGTCTCCAACGTCGGCAGGGCCCAAGACAACCCACCTGCGCGCTCCCTAACGCGTCGTTGAATCCATAGCAGCCTGCCATGCACGCTACACACCCAAACGCCCGGATACTGATGAGGCAACTTCCAATAGGAAACGCCAAAACGCCGCCGCTCCTCTGCAACGCAGTCGGGGCAGAGCTTCAGAGCATGGTCTGACGCGAATCCGCAGATCGCAGTGCGTATGCGAAACCGCCACGCGTCGCCTCCAACATCGTCGCAGATGCGCGGCATCAGCTCTTCGGCGACCGCTCGCGGCTTCCAAGCCAAGAAATAGGGAAAAAGCGTGCGCAACAAGAGCTGCAGAGCATCGCCAAAACGGCCCTCCGTCACATACGCAAAATAACCAAGCCTAGCGGGGAAATCATGCTGACGACCGAGCTGAAGGTGGCCGAACAGCATGCTACAGGTGACGTCACTGCGCCTATGGCCTGAAGCTCGATGAATACGACTGCAGAGGCTGAAGAAGGATTCGTCGCCTGCTAACCAACCTTGCACCGGAGACTGGTAACCCATTGGCCAGCGTTCTCATTAGCAAACAATTTCGGAACAATCAAATCTCAGAAATTTGACTTCCATCAGCCCATTACAATGCGAGCATACCCAAAAAAAAGGGTCAATACAACATCTAAGTCCTTGATATAAAGACTCTATTATAAAGCACGGCTTTTATTGGGGGCGGATTATATCAAGAAAAGAGGGACTGCTTTTCGCCGGAAGCAAATTTTTCATTATTCGACAAATAGGAGCTAATGGCTCAAAATCACCCCAGCCGGCCGCCCCATTTTTGGCCGGCCGACCGTCCGATGGGCTTGCCCAGACAAGACGCTCTGATACCGATCCACCAAGGAGACACCTCAAAAGCCTAGCCCCCACTATGCTTGAGACCAAATAGCACAAGGCCGAAAAGCTCCTGCAAGAGCTTTTCGGCCTTCGAGATGTGCGTCGGGTGGTTTCCCTACGCCCATCTTGCCTCGGTGGGCTGCGCAAGTCAAGCGCAGTTCCGGACGCGTTCGCCCCGAGGAAATGCCTAGTTCTTAAGCCTTGAAACCCAAGTATTTTCAAGGAATTAATCCCATGGCCAAGAAGGCGCTTATCAGCGAAGCAAGGCTTCGCACCATTTATGCTCGTCAGAACATCCCTCTCTGGGGGCCTGACTATATCCCCGCACAGCTCGCGACTCGTGAGGAAGCCCCCAGCATAAGCAGGGCCTCCATCGTCTACTCGAGCCGCCTCCGTCGAGACGTACACTTCCTGTCATTGCCGGAACGAGCTGCCGGCTCTCTTGCCCTGCTCCATCCTCGACTTGTCGACCTGCACGAGCAGAAAGCCCTGTCGCCCATACCCGCCCCTCACCCCTTGACGACGCACCCCCGTGCTCAAGGACAAGTTTTTCCTCCGCTGCCTGGCACGCTGGCGATCGCGGAACGCCTTGGCATAGCGAATCGGCACCCTCGCGTATGGATTGATGACCCTCAATCGATTCACGGCGAAAGAGCCGCTGTTCCATTCCCTTATCTGGGCGACCTTTTGCTCGTAATGGAAGATCGCGACGGTCTTTACTGCATCAACTGGTCCGTGAAAAAGACCGTTGCAGCATTCTCATCGCCCATTGGGAACCGTGTGCGCGCCAGAGCCTCTCGAGAACACGCAGCTGAGCGCGTCGCCCAGCGTCAGACTCTCGAAGCTGAGTACTATGCAGCCGCTGGCATTCGGACAGTTCAGGTGAGCGAAGCTGACATGGATCTCATGCTCGTCACAAACTTGAAGTGGCTCATCACATGGAGCGCGCGCCCAGTACCAACGGATCCGGAAAAACGGCAGGCCGTTTGGGCCGCTTTTCGCACTCTCCGCCGAAACGCGGTCTCTCCACGTTCTGTGTTCCCGGAATTGCAGACAAGGCTGGAACTGTCTCAACATGAATGCAAGCGGCTCTTCTATGAAGGAATTTACCGTCGCGACATCCGGGTGGATCTGTACTCGCCGATCCTGATCGATAGAGCCTTGCGCCCCGAACGTCAGGATCCCCTCGTCGAATTCTCTCGATGGTTCGCGAGGTAGCCATGCAAGTCGGAACCAAACTTATCGCCCCGAATGGATACCTGGATCTGCCGACGGATCGCGAGTTCTACTTTCTACTGAACAGCACAGCCGCGCGCCGAGCACTTTTAGCCATATTTGAGCGCGGCAAAAAGGAATGGGATGCGCACCTCGTCGTCCTCGAGCAACAAGACTTCGAACGTGGAATCCTCAGCGGAGAGCTCCGCGCCACAGCGTCCCAACCTTCGATGCCTCCGCACCTCGAAGGACTTGAGGGAATCGATCTATGGGAGGTCGACACGCGCCGCGTTGGAAGCAAGAAGAGCAACATCTTTCGAGCCCAAGAGCGGTTGCTTGCCATCGTCGACTATGTGGATGCTTGGCCTGCCATCGTCCAAGCGGACGCTCCCGAATTCGCCATCAATCAGATGGCGAGAGAACGAGGACAAACACCTCGGCGAGTTCGGCATTGGCTTTTGACGTACTTATGCTTCGGAAGGTCAGAGCTGTCCCTCTACCCAGCATTCGGCAGGATTGGCCATTACGATCGTGCGACCACACCTGGCTCCAAGCCATACGGCCGGCTGCCCCGCAATCCCGACTTGGCACCGCCACGGCGCCTGACCCAACGGGATATCGACCTGATTGGGAAGTCATACGCAAATTTAGCGAGAAACGGGCAATCACTATCCAAAATCTATGCCGAGGCAATGGTCAAACACTTCGGCGCCTCCACAGAGGAGCTGGCCGATGGCAATCGCAGACTGATTGCCGGCGACGGGACGCCAGTCCCCACCCTCGCGGCCTATCGATACCACGTAAATAGGCTGTTTAGCGCGTCGCAAATCCGCACGGCGAAGTACGGAAAAAATAGAGCAAGACGCCAAAGGCAGAACTACGGCAGCTTCCGAGAAACTACAACTGACCACATGCAGATCGTGGAATGCGACGGCTTCTACAGCCTGGAGAAACCCTGCAGCTACGTCACTGGCAAGGAGCTTGACCGACTCTGCGTTGTTCGAGGCGTGTGCGTAGCCACATCTCAGCTCGTTGGCATTGGCTTTTCCCTAGGGGGAGAACACTCCGATGCGTATCGGATGATGTTGTTTTCAATGGCGATTGATAAAAGAGTCTTCTGCTCTCTATTCGGGATAGAGATTCAAGAAGGAGAGTGGGTGGGCCACGGGCTTCCCCTCCAAATTGTGAATGACCGAGGACCAGGCTCTACGCTTCACCACCGGCGAGAAATGCTCGGTCCGAACCGAAAAACAAGCTACCTCCCGCTGTGTGAAATCACGCCTACGGGTTCGGGGCAGTCAAAGGCGCTCATCGAGAGCAAGCACCCGAAGGACCTTCGGATGGAAGAGCCGAACGTCTACGTCAAAAGCGAGAAAACGGTCACAGAGCTGGTGTTCAGTGAAATCCAGCGCTGTCTTACGCAAAACGAGAGTCAGCTACAAGACACCGGCTACAACGCGACGTTCGCCCGGAGGAATGTCCGCCCCACGCCAGCCGCTCTCGCAGCAGACCTGGTCAAGGTAGGCAGGACGGCTGCTCAACCCGTCCCCTTCGCAGAGGCAGTTCGTCAATTCCTGCCTTCCGACACTATCTCGCTCACTCGATCAGGAGCCAAGTTCCGGAGCATTACGTATCGGTCCCATCAGTTGGCAGAGGCTGTGTCCACATATCCTGACAAGCGCGTCAGGAAGCTAAAGGCCTACTACTTGCCACTTTGCCTTCGTCATATCTGGGTAGAGCTAGACGGACGGCTATTGCAACTCGACAACGAGAGTATTTTCAACGGCGGCCCCGAGGACTCCAACCTTAGCGAGAAGGAAGCACTCGAACTAGAAGATCGAAGGCGCAGGAACCGTCAAAGGCAGGAGCTGAACCGTAACGCAGTCATCGCACAGGGCATGAAAAATGAGCAAGATCGATTCGGACGCCCCTATCAAGCCCCTCGCCTGACCACGCGACGAAGTGAGAAAACGCCGAAGGCGTCGCCTGCCGAACGCTCGCAGCACCGAAATTTGTACCACGGAGAACGCTGATGCCCAGCTCACCTCTTCCTTGGATCGCACGATTCGAAGCGCTGCGCACCGAATCGGCGATCCGACAACGTTGCTACCGGATGCCGCGTCCTCTGGAACTGGCATCAACCGCCAGCCCCACCGACGTTGAAGTCAGGGTCGGTAGCACGCTAGCTGAGATCTACTACCCCACGAAGCAGGACGTGGCGATCCTAGGTCGCTTGCGAGACCTTGCCAAGGTGTATTGCGAGAGCGCTTATGAGAGCGAGCAGCGCTATGCATCCAAGCTGCATGCGCCAATGAAGACTACGACCGGGACGTTTAGCAATCCCATCTGTCTAACCGGCCTTGCCGGCGTGGGCAAAAGTCAGGTCATTGATGCGTTCTGTCGCTTGTTCACTGACACGCGCATTCAGGTTCTGGATGGCCTTTTAGCGTCCCCCATGAAAGGCCCCATCAAGGTGACTCTCCAACGAGATTTGGGCCTCAAGGCCTATCTCAACGACTACATCAATCTGGGCGTCAAGAATCCGAAGATCCATTCTCTCAAGGACGCTATCGATTGCTTTCCACATCGCGCTTATGCCCGCGGAGCCCCCTTCGTCCTAATCGATGAAACGCAGTTCAAAGTAGGTGGAAGCAGCACCAGCAGCATTCGAAACATCTTGCTCCAGTTCACGCAATTCGGCATACCACTGCTGTTCGTTGCAAACCTAAGCCTGGTCAAGGCGCTCAGTCGTTCTCCTGAACAGCTACGCCAACGTTTGCTCACTAGGCCAATAGAAGTCGTGCGTGATGAAGCAGGCTCGGAGGATTGGGTAGCCTTCTTGCGCTGCTGCCACACGAGTCTTGGCGAGACGATCAGTCTAGACGTCCATTCTGAACAAGAGGTCATTCACCAATTAACAGGTGGCATCAAACGCTTGGTTGTGGATCTTTTGAAGATCTCCTACCGGCACTCCCGAGGCTCCAAGAGAATCCGCCAAGTCACAATGGACCACGTCCAGGCGGCGTACCGATCCTCGGACTATGCCGTTTCCCGCCACCAACTCAAGGCGCTCAGTGACTACGTCATTAGCGGAAACCCAAAGAGCGAGTACCACAACCCTCTCGGCCCGTCCCGGTTGGAAAGAGGCTTTGATACCAGTAACTCAGAGGATCCCACACTGAAGGAAATTGCCCGCAGGGCATCCCTGATGCAGGTGCCCGTGAATTCGAAGGACAACAATCCAGACGGCGAAAGGCGGCTAGCCGCTGCCCCGTCAGCGCCAAGAAGCCGAAAAAATCGCCCTACCGCCGGCGATCTATTGAGCAATGCCATTCGCCTTGGAAAAGGGCTATATGGATCGCAAAACTAGGCAACTCTTGGCTGCCCCGATCATCCTGTTGCGCCCCCCCTCACGGTGCATACAGGATAACGGAGCCTCAAAGCAGCGATGATCGGGGCGCGGAGATCACGTGCGATCCAAAAAAAGCGAAAGCCCCAAAAAATTGGGGCTCCGTAGTCTGGCTCAATTACCCGCTCCGGGCGGAACCACCTGCGTGGGGATAACGCTATTGCCCATGCCTGGGCGCACCAGCTATTGCGCTGCTGACATGTTTGCACACTCTTGCGTCCCAACGCAACACCTCGAGCATGCAGTTCCTCATGAAGATACGGGCTGCCATATACCCCCCCCTGAGCGAGGCGCGCTATGCAATTGACTGCAGTTTTTGCCGGCTGCCGCACTCTACACTGCCGATATACGCCGGACTGCCCCACGGGTGCCAGGGCTTCCTCCCAGCCAGTCGTAGCCCACCGATACAACCTACGGAGCGGCAATGACCGGCGCAGGTCCTTTGATCCAAGCACCGGTTGCCGCCGCAGAGGAATCTCTCCCGGATAGAATGCCGGTGACATGACTAGGTCTGAATAGCCCCGAACCATTCGGGGCTTTTTCATTTCCCGCCTAAGAAAGTGGCCAGAAGCAACCCAGCGTGGAGAAGGGTATCTTGTGCTCTCAAACGAGCATCGACTGCTGGGCGGAGATACCCGCCAGCGCGCCTTGCGAGCTTGCCATGGTTACCGAGACCATGAGGGGGCTTGCGAGGTCGCCCGCAGCGTAGATGCCTGGCATGCTGGTTTCGCGACGCTCGTCCACCTTGAGAACAATGCCGAAGGGCGTGTCGATCGTGGCAAGGCCCAGTGATTCATGCAGGCTCGCGGACGGCTTGTTCCGTGGATGCGCGAACAAGATGTCGACCGAGACATCGGGTCCGGTATCGAGCTTGATGGTGGCTTTATGGCCTCCGAGATTGGCGATTTCGGTGATCCGGCCATCGACGACAGATATATTGCGGTGCGCCAGATCGGCCCGTATATCGGGCGAAATGTCGTGACCATCGGCGAAGAGCGTCAACGTATCGGTCCAATCGTGGAACAGCCGGGCGTAATTATGCGACTGCGGGCCGGACCAAACGAGACCCCAATGCTGGCTGGCGACTTCAAAGCCGTCGCAATAGGGGCAGGGTACGATGGACCTGCCCCAGCCCTCGGCAAAGCCCGGGACATCAGGCATCTGATCGACGACACCGTAACTCAGGATCAGGCGACGCGCTCCAAGCCTTTCACCATCGGCAGTGAAGACAGAGAATTCGTCGATGGTGCCTGAGATGCGGTCGGCCCGAGCATTGACCAGTCTGACCGTGGGGTAGCGCGCCAATTGCTGCCGCGCCTCGGCCAAGATGTCCAGCGGTGGCTTGTGATCATGGCCGAGCAGTCCATGCGAGTGGCTGGCGAAGCGATTGCGTGGCAAACCGGTATCGAGAACAGTGACCTGGCGGCGGGCCCGGCCGAGCTGCAGGGCGGCGGCGAGGCCTGCAAAGCTGCCACCGATAATGATGACGTCATTCATAATGATGGGCTCCGTGTTGCGGATAGCGCGGGGGTAGGCTTGGGCCTTGCACCAGGCCCAACTTTTGGCTTGCCAATTTAAGATACTTTTTGGTATCGTAATTCTTGAATTAAGATACTGTCAAGTACTGGAGTTGTCGTGACTAAAGACAGCCAAGGCCGGCGCGGCCGGCCCGCCAACGAAGCCCTTGCCCAAACTATAGTCAATTCCGCGTCCGAACTCTTTGTGGAATTAGGTTTTCAAGCGACGACATTGGACAAGGTCGCCCAGCGGGCAAAGATATCCAAGCTCAGCATCTATCGGCACTTTGAGAACAAGGAGGCGCTGTACAGCGCGGCCATCAAGGCCCGCTGCCATCAGTTCGCACCTCAGGCGCTGTTTGAAGGCGTCGACGGTTCGGCCGAAGATCAGCTCATGGCGATGGGATCATCCCTGCTTCGCACGTTGTTGAGCCCGGAAGTGCGCACTATCGAAGCTATGGTCATTGCCGACAAAACGAACCAGGCGTCGTTAAGCAAGCTCCATTACGAAGCCGGCCCAGCCCGTGTCATCGATCGAATCGAGGCACTTTTGCGCCAGTTGCACGCGAAGGCGGTTCTGAATGTGCCGGATCCTCTTCGATCCGCCCGTTTGTTTGCTGCGCTTTTCAAAGGATCCGATCTCCTGATAATCGCACGCTTTGATGAGGCGAGAGCTGAGGATGACAACGAAATCGAATCCTATTGCCGGTCGGCTGTTGCCATGTTCATCGCCGCGCACGGTGGCAGCGACCACGCAGTTTGAGAGCCTAGTTAAGAACGTATCAGAACTAGGATATTGGCATGGGAGAGAAAATCGTTGATCAGGTAGCCAACTGAAAAGCGCAAAACGGGGAGCGATGGACTGCGTATTGGGCCCGGCTTGATGCCATGATGGTGGGTCTGTTTCGGCAAGAGCCAATGCCGGTTCAGGCCGAATGCTCATAGAGGAGACCGCCCTCTGCCAAACCCTCAATGTCCAATATGTGCATTCCGCCCGGCTAGCATGCCTGCCCAAGCGCCAAGAACGGCGACGCCGGCTGCCAATATCAGCGGGACCGTCCACCCACCTTGCCAGTCGCGGATCGCGCCCAACAGCATGGGCCCGGCCGCCGCCATCAAGTAACCCACGCACTGGGCCATTCCCGAGAGCGCTCCCGCTTCGGCCGCACTGTGGGTGCGGAGCCCAATGAACGTCAGGCCAAGAATCATGCTTGCGCCGCTTCCGAAACCGAGCAGCGCCGCCCATACCGCCGCCAGCCCTGGAACAAACACCAGCCCGAGCAGCGACACAGCGGAAATCAGACTCACGCAGACAGCGGCAGGACGTTGGTCCGGCATCCTCCTGATCACCGTGGCGAGAATCAGACCTGGGATGGCCGTCGCAAGCTGCAAGATGCCATGCATCGTTCCCGCTTGATTCGCTGTCAGGCCCTGGTCTATCAGTATGCTTGGAAGCCAACTGACAGCGACGTAGAAAATCATGGCATTAAAGCCCATGAAAAGCGTCACATGCCACGCCAAGGCCGAACGCCAGATACTCTTTGCCTGCGCAGGGCTGCGGGCAGCCGGCGCGTAGACTTCATGAGCTTGCCAGCGAGGCGCCCAGGACAGCAAGGCGACGACCGGAAGCACGATGAATGCCGCCAGCGCAAGCTGCCACCCGTACGAATGTGCAACGGGGGTGACAAGCGCCGAACCCAGGGCGCCACCAGCCCCCATTGCCAGGGCGTACGCGCCGGTGAGAGACGCCACACTCGCCGCAAAATCGCGCTTGATCAGGCTGGGCAGCAACACGTTGCCGAATGCAATGCCAATACCGATGACTGCGGTACCGAAGTAAAGCAGCCCAACAACACCCGTCGAGCGCAGCGCGATACCCAACCCCACGAGCAACAAAGCGCAAATGATGGTTCTCTCAAGTCCGAACCTTTTTGCGACCGTCGCACTGACGGGTGAGAACGCGGCAAACGCGAACAAGGGAAGCGAGGTCAGTACCCCGACGGCAGCAGTGCTCAGGCTGAAGTGCTCTTGAACGAGGGTAAGCACGGGCGCCAGTGCGGTAAAGGGCGCGCGCAAGTTGACCGCCAACAGCAGGATTCCGGCGATCAGAACCAGCTCAGTGGGTGCCCGTTTTGTTGTGGAAGAATTCACAGATCTACATGAAGAAGCAGGAGACGTAGGACTTTAGGACTTCCGCAGATGGATTAATATAGAGATATTGACTATCTATCTCTAAAAAATGACAAAGCGACGAAGTCGTGTGAGCGCTCCTGAAGAGTTCGACTCTGATGAGTACGGGCAGCCTGCGGTGGCAATACGGCTTCACGTTGACGGCAACGGCATCGAGCATCCCTTGCACAGCCATCGCAAGGGCCAATTGATTCTCATGCTTCAAGGCTCCGTGACTTGCGAGGTTCCGCAGGCCTTGTGGTTCGTCCCGCCCCAGCATGCCGTGTGGATACCAGGCGGCACTCTGCACAGCAACCGAGCCACGGACAACGCGCAGATCTACTTTCTTTTCATCGAGCCGGGCGCCGCCTCGCTGCCCGAGCGATGCTGTACGCTTGCCATCACGCCGCTGGTCCGCGAATTGATTTGCCACCTGGCGCAAGAGGATCCTGCGTACGACAAAGGGAGCAACACCGACACATTGGTCACGGTGCTTCTTGACCAGTTGTCCAAAGCGCCCATCGAACAGTTGCACCTTCCGGTGTCGGACCATCCCGCCATCACGCGCATGCTGGACGCCTTGACCGTGGACCCTGCCGATCGAACTACCTTGCCACAATGGTCATCCGTGCTGGCGATGAGCCACAGGACATTGGCACGGCTTGTGGTTCGAGAGACGGGACTGACGTTTGGAAAGTGGAGGCAGCAGCTTCACCTGATTGTGGCATTGCGCCATTTAGCCAACGGAGAAGCCGTGCAGCAAGTGGCTGGACGGTTAGGCTATGAATCCGTCACCGCCTTCATCACGATGTTCAAGAAGGCGCTGGGGAAGTCTCCCACTCAGTATTTCAGCAGCCTTCGAGAACATGGTAATGGCAGGGACTAGCCCGATATCTGCTTGAGCGCCGCGTATCCGGCCAACCCGAAAGGATTGCCGAGCGTCTCGACAATCTCGATATGGTTGTACTCCGGGCCGGTAATCACCTCAACCGGATGTCCCGCCTTGGCCACGGCCGCACCAAAGTCCTTGGTCTGACGAATGAACTCAGGCGTTTCGAGCAGCCCGTGCACCAGGACGAGAGGCGTCTTGAGTTGCTCCAGATGCCGCAACGGACTCAGTTTCTGCTCCGCATCGTCGTCGAGTTTCACGTAGCTGCTGCGCGAAGATAGTCGTACCGGCTTCAGGTCATAGAGCCCGCTGACGAGCACTGCGCCTTTGACAACATTGTTTGGCAGGCCAAACTCCGCCTCCCAGTCACTGGTCAAGACGACCCCCGCCAGATGCGCGCCCGAGGAGTGCGCAGAGAGGTAGATGCGATTGGGATCTCCCCCGAAAGATTTGGCGTTCTTGTAGACCCAGGCGATCGATCGCTTGACCTGGTCCACCATGGGCATGAGGTTCCCGCCGGCCTGAATCACATTGATGAAATCTGGCGCAACGTAATGAACTCCCCTCGTCACAAAGTTCTCCGCCATGAATCCCCATTGCGCGGCGGAGGAACCGCGCCATGCCCCACCATGAATGAAGATGTGCACGGGTGCGCCTTGTTTGTTGGCGGCGCTCAGTTCCAGGGTTTCGTATTCACTTTGGCCATAGGCGATCTTTTTCGGAGCGCCGATGCGGCGTCGCGCCACTTCAGTGTTTGATTCGCAACGCTTAATGATGGTCTCGATTGTCGGCGCCCAGGCGACCTGATCGTATGCCTTGTCCAAGGCGGCCTGGTCAAGATCCATCCAAACCGCCGGCCCCTTGGACGCTGGCGAATTGGCGTTGCTGTTGCCCGCCAGCGCCAACCCCGCCACGGCAGCGCCCGTCGCTAGAAAGGTCCGACGGGATGGCTGAATGCTGCGATCAGAATTCTTCATGGTATTCCCCTTGCTTTGTTTTTCAAGCTGAATCAGCTCTTCACGATACTTGCGATCCAATCCGTCAGCGGATGGCTCGCGTCTTCGAAGCCATAGATGGCATCAAAATGATTACGGCCAGCCTGACTCAGCGTCTCTGCACGGTTGCCCGCCAATTCCCAGGCCCGTGCGAAGGCCAGCGACTGCCTGCCGAACTCCGGCGTTTCCTCACTGCCCCAGGAAATGAGGACGGGAGTCTTGCAAGCACGAACGCTGTGTTGCGGCGAGTTTCTGCGTATGACTCCATCGTCGATCTGCAGCATTGGCTGTATCGATGACCACCGGAATGGCTCGATTTCGAAAACCCCGCTCACCATGACCGCAGCGGCGAGCGGGTCTCTGGGCAAGCCGTACTCCTGTTCCCAGTCCGTCTGCAAGCACAATGCCGTGAGATGGCCGCCGGCAGAATGCCCACCCAGCACGACCCGCTTGGGGTCTCCCCCGAAGCGTTCAATATTTCGAATCACCCAGGCCACCGCCGCACGCGCTTGTCGCGCAATCTCATCGATGCCGACTTTTGGGCAGAGCGAATAATTGACGACAACCGTGGCAAAACCTCTTTCATGGAGACCTTTGGCGACGGTGGAAAACTCCTTGCTGCTCAGAATGCGCCAGGCCCCGCCATGAATGAATACGAAGACAGGTGAACCGGGCGACGGCGCCGGAAAAATATCAACGGTCTCGTCCAGCGTGGGACCATAGGGCACGTCCAATTGCACAGGCAACGCTTGCCTCACACGTTCGCTTTCGTCCACGTAATGCCTGGCGTAGACCGTGAAGTCAGGAACGGCCTTCTCGACGTCGTACTGCGCGTCGATCTCCTCTTGCGTCTGGAACTCTCGATAAAGAAACGGCATATGCTCTCCGGGAAATGACGCTGCGGCAATTGTCATCAACAGAATTCAGGGAAAGTGCTTCTTCTTGGCGTCGGTGTCTGGGCGCCTGGAGATGTCGCCTCCTCTGAGATTGATTTCTGCAATCTGGTTCCCACTGGGCGCTGTCCAGGTGGCGTGACGGTTCCAGAGTTCAGCGTCGTGTCCTGGTATGACGCGATCGGTCTTGTTTTTGAGGAGCTCGCGCATTTGCCGGTAGGCCTTTATCTGGTTGAACGCATTGCCCTGGTGATAGCCCGGCGGCCACATTTGTTCGATGTTTGAATACCAGTAGGCAATGTCCCCCGCCACGACGAAAGGTCCATTTGCCGTGCTGACTTCGAACCACTGCGAACCAAAGGTGTGGCTGTCCTTCGCTAGCCTGGCGGTAACGCCAGGCAATATCTCTTCGTCTCCGTGTATGAACTTGACCCGCCCTTCCGAGACCCCCTGAGCCGCCCGCATCAGGTCCCCGGGATCGAACGAGGAAAAGACCCACTCCTTCTGCTCCGGTGTTTCGTGCTGATGAACGGAACACACGGCATCCGACCACCCGGTGTACTCGTCGAACTGGATGTAGAGTTTCGCGTTCGGGAAGGCCTCGAAGTTGCCCATATGGTCAAAATGCATATGAGTCACCAGGATGGCTTCAACGTCTTCCGGCGCAAAGCCGAGACGCCCGAGCACGTCTTTGGGATCTTCCCAGCTGGAAAAGGCGTATCGGGTCAACCAATGGTTGTTCTGGAACCCGCAGTCCACAAGCGCCACATGCTGCTTGCCTCCGACCTCACCGCCAACAAGCACGGTGTAAATCATTGGGCTGACGCTGTTTCCCGTGTTGGAAAATACGCCCGCGCCACCAAAAAAGTCTTTGGCCATGTCCACCTGGCAGTAAGCCACCGACCATATCGACCAATCTGTCTTTCCATGAAGCACTGGATCTTTCATCTCTGAGCCTTCAGCAGGGTTATGGAGCGCCAAAAATGCAGAACATTGAACTGAGATGGGCGGCAGGTCCGCCGATCAGGCTGGCTAAGCGGCTTGGCCCTGCTTCAAATCGAGCGCCACGTCGACGATCATGTCTTCCTGCCCCCCGACCATTCGGCGTTTGCCCAGTTCCACGAGAATATCGACGGCCTTCAGGCCATACTTCTGCGCGGCGGCCTCGGCGTGGCGCAGAAAAGAGCTATAGACACCGGCGTAGCCCAGCGCGAGCGTTTCACGGTCAACGCGGACGGGACGGTCCTGCAAAGGCCGCACGATGTCGTCGGCAGCATCCATCAGTCGGTATAGATCGGTGCCATGCTTCCACCCCAGCCGTTCCGCGGCGGCGATAAAGACCTCCAGTGGGGCATTACCCGCGCCGGCTCCCATGCCCGCAAGGCTGGCGTCCACGCGAACGGCGCCCGCTTCCACTGCAGCGATGGAATTGGCCACGCCAAGACTTAGATTGTGGTGCGCATGGATACCAATAACGGTCTCGGGCAGGAGAACGTCCCGCAAAGCGCGGACCCGATCGCGAACGTCGTTCATGTTCATTGCGCCGCCCGAATCAACCACGTAGCAGCACGTGGCGCCGTAGCCTTCCATCAGCTTGGCTTGCCGTGCCAGGTCTTGCGGCGTGGACATGTGGCTCATCATCAGAAAGCCCACGGTGTCCATACCCAGGTCGCGCGCGAACTCGATGTGTTGCCGCGAGACATCCGCCTCGGAGCAATGCGTAGCGACTCTCACGATACGCGCCCCGGCCTGGTAAGCCGCGCGAAGATCATGAACGGTGCCGATTCCCGGCAGAAGCAAGGTCGCAATCTTGGCGTGCTTGACCACGTCGGCCGCGGCCTCGATCCACTCCAGGTCGGTATGCGCGCCAAAGCCGTAGTTGAAACTTGAACCCTGAAGTCCATCGCCATGCGCGACCTCGATCGAATCGACCCTGGCTTCGTCCAGCGCCTGCGCGATCTGTCTCACCTGCTGCAATGAATACTGATGGCGTATCGCGTGGCTTCCATCCCGCAACGTCACGTCGGAGATGTACAGCTTGCCGGTTGTGGCGTTTTTCAGTTGGCTCACACTTATCTCCAGTTCAGGCGGCGACTGCTGCAGCGGCCATACGGCTGGCAATCTGCTCGGCCGTATGCAGCCCCGCACTAGTCATGATGTCGAGGTTGCCGGCATAAGCCGGAAGGTAGTGCGCGGCGCCTTCGACCTCCAGAAAAATGCTGGTCTTCAATCCGCTGATGCACCCCACTCCCGGCACATTCAGATCCTTGACGTGATCGAATTGCACCGCCTGCTTCAGGCGGTATCCTGGCACGTAGCGCTGGACCTCTGCCGTCATCGTCTGGATTGAATCCACGATGGCATTCTCATCGGCAACATCGCTAAGCGTGTACACGGTGTCGCGCATGATCAGCGGCGGATCGGCCGGGTTCAGGACGATGATCGCCTTGCCCCGGGAAGCGCCACCGACGGCCTCGATGGCCTTGGACGTGGTCTCGGTGAATTCATCGATGTTGGCGCGGGTTCCCGGCCCGGCACTCTTACTGGCGATCGAGGCAATGATCTCGGCATAGTGCACCTTCGCCACCCGCGACACCGCCGCCACCATCGGAATCGTCGCCTGGCCACCGCACGTCACCATGTTCACATTCAACGCATCAAGTTGCTGCGCCGCGTTGACCACCGGGATGCAGTAGGGACCGATAGCCGCCGGCGTAAGGTCAATCATGCGTATTCCGGGCTTGCGTTCTCGCAAACGCGCGTCGTTGTGAACATGCGCATTCGCGCTGGTGGCGTCGAACACGAAATCTATTTCGTCGAAGACGGCCATGCGCATGAGCCCCTCGACACCTTCGTGTGTCGTTCCCACGCCTAAACGGGAAGCGCGCGCCAGGCCATCCGAGGCCGCGTCGATGCCGACCATGGCCGCCATTTCGATCTGCTTGCCATGGCGCATGATCTTGATCATCAAATCCGTGCCGATATTGCCGCTGCCAATGATGGCAGCCTTGAACTTCCGGGTCATATAAAGCTCCGCGCACCGCCGCTGCGTACGTCGAGGCACGCAGCGAACGGGATAGATGAGGTCAGACCAATTGAAAGCCGACGCTGCCCAGGCCTTGCATGCGCATCGAGATGTGCTGCCCCGGTTGAATCCACTCGGCGGGCGTCGCACCGCCGGCCAGCACGATCCACCCTGCTTCCAGCGGCTCTCCCGCCTCGGCGGAAACGCGCGCCGCAGCCACCAGCGAGCGTAGCGGGTCACCCAGGAGAGCAGCCGTCGACCCCACCTGCACGGCGCGGCCATCGATGCTCATGACCAATCCAAGGTTTCCAAAATCGGTCTTGGGGCAATGCCAGCCGCCAACTACGAAGCCGCTGGAAGAAGCGTTGTCCGCAATGACTTCAGGCAGCGTGAACTTGAAGTCCTGGTAACGCGAGTCGATCAGTTCGAGCGCGGGCGCAATCGCCTCCACAGCGGCCAGGGCCTCTGCGCCAGTGACATTGCCCGCCAAGGGCTTCTTCAGCAGGAACGCCAGCTCCGGCTCGACACGAGGATGGACGAATCGCGAACGCTGCACAGTCGAACCCTCCTCGAACTGCATTGCGTCGGTCAGGCGGCCCCAAATCACATCGGAAAGGCCCATCTGAATCATCTTGGCGCGGCTCGTGAATCCCATCTTCACGCCTACACGGCGCTCGCCCCGGGCCAAACGGAGCCCGATCGAAGTGCGTTGAATCTCGTAAGCCTGCGGCAGGCTGAGCTGATTGTCCGTGTCGAATTGAGGGGTTTCGCGCGCAAGGCGAGCGGCGTCGTCCAGGCGGGTCACGATGTCTTCATGCGCGATCATGCTGCGGCTCCAGTCTCTTTCTTGTCTGATTCGAATTCGGTGCGGACGCTGCCCAGGCCTTGAATCTGGCATTCGAATACATCGCCCGGTTGGACTGCAACCATGGGCCCCAAGGCGCCGGACAAGATCAACTCGCCAGCACGCAGCGGCTTGCCCAGACGGGACATGGTCCTTGCCAGCCACACCACAGCGTTAAGCGGATTGCCCAGGCAAGCGGCCCCGGCGCCGGTGGATACGGGATCGCCACGGCGCGACAGGCACATTCCAGCAAGGCCGAGGTCAAGACCCCGGGCGGAAACCGGCGTGGAGCCCAACACATAAACCCCGCACGACGCGTTGTCAGCCACTGTATCGACCAGCTTGATATTCCATTCGGCAATTCGGCTGCCGACGATCTCAAGAGCGGGAATCACATAGTCCACGGCCTGGAGCACTTCGTGATGCGCCGGCTGCTCCATATCCAGATCCCGTCCCAGAACAAAGCCAATTTCGGCTTCGATCTTTGGCTGGTGCAAGCGGGCCAAGGGAATCATCTGCGCATCGCCAAACGACATGTCGTCCAGCAGTGTTCCGAAATCGGGTTGGTCCACCCCAAGCTGGCGTTGTACAGCCGTCGACGTGAGTCCGATTTTTCGGCCCACGACTCGGCGTCCGCTCGACACGTGCCGCTCGACATTAGCGGCCTGAATCTCGTAGGCGTCCTCCACCGTCATGCCGGGAAATCTGTCACGTAACGGCGAGATCAGGTTTCCTGTCGCCGCGGCTTGATGAAGCGCATGAGCCGCTTCTTCTCGTTGTTGTGGTGTCACGTTAAAACCTCTTTATACGTTTGATACCAGCGGCTTGTAGGCCACTGCCTTGATTTCGATGCGCAGCATCGGATGCGGCAATTGATGGACGGCGACGGTTGTTCGGCAAGGTCCGTCGTAGTCGAAGTACTCGGCGTACACTTCGTTGTAACCCTTGAAATCACCCATATCGACCAGGTAAGTCGATAGTTCGACCAGGTCATTCAGACCGGCGCCCACGCTCTCCAGGATCGCCTTGATGTTCTCAATGACCGCGCGAGTTTGCGCGCGGATATCTGCGTCCAGCACACCCATCGCGTCGGATTCTGCGCCCACGAAACTGTTGTCCGGCCGACGGGAACTGGTGCCGGAAATGAAGAGGAAGTCCCCGGCGCGCTTGACGTGAGGAAATTTGCCGCGAGGTTGGGCTCGCCCCTGGACAACCGCAGACGCAGTCGCGCTCTTGACGATGTTCTTGTCAGTCATCGCCGGCCTCGGGAGCATCAACGTGGATGCACACGTTGGTAAGTTCAGAGTAGAAATTCAACGAATGCAAGCCACCCTCGCGTCCGACACCGGACAGTCCACTACCACCGAAAGGGGTGCGCAGATCGCGCAGGAACCACGCGTTAACCCAGGCGACCCCAACGTTCATGGACTGCGCGACACGATGCGCCTTGTTCACGTTGCTCGTCCAGATCGTCGCCGCCAGGCCATATGGCGTGGCGTTGGCCCGCCGTATTACCTCCGCTTCAGAATCAAATGGCGTGATGTGGCCAATGGGGCCGAAAATTTCCTCCGACACACAACGCGCGTCGTCGGCCAGGCCCGCAATCAGCGTAGGCTCGACCCAGAAGCCGGCATCCAGCGAGTTGCCGAAGCGCGGCGTACCGCCGCCCACGATGAACTGTGCCCCTTCTTCTCGCGCGAGCGCGTAGTAGCTGAGAACCTTGTCACGATGAGCGGCCGAAATCACCGGTCCCATTTCCGTTGAGGCATCGGCGGGATCGCCAAGCTTGATGCGCTTTGCACGTTCGGCGAGCGCCGACACAAAGCGGTCATAGATCGGGCGCTCAACGAAGATCCGCTCGGAGCACAAGCACACTTGCCCACTGTTCAGGAACGCCGCCCGCGTCATCCCTTCAACCGTCTTGTCGAAATCACAGTCCGCGAAGATGATGGCCGCGTTCTTGCCGCCTAACTCGAACGACACCGGCTTCACCCCATCCGCAGCCGCGTGCATGATGGCTGAGCCGGTTTTCGACTCTCCGGTGAAGGTGATGGCGCTGATATCAGGATTCTTGGTGATGAATTCTCCGGCCGAATTCGGGCCGAACCCATGTACCAGGTTGAATACGCCGTCTGGCAGCCCAACCGACTGCATGACCTCTGCAAGCAGGCTTGCCGTACCGGGCGTCTCTTCCGACGGTTTGGCCACAACCGCATTTCCGCACGCGAGCGCGGGGGCCACTTTCCAGCTGAACAGAAGCAGTGGAAGATTCCAGGGAGAGATGATGCCCACCACGCCCAAGGGCTTTCTGACGGCATAGTTGATTGCGTGCGCACCGCCTGCGAGCTCGGTGCGAAACGTCTCCAGCGGCGCCGTCTTGAGTATGTCGGCAAAGATGCGGAAGTTCGCCGCCCCCCGGGGGATGTCGAGTTTGGAAGCCAGCGATACCGGCTTGCCCGTGTCGCTGACCTCGGCCTGCAGAAAGTCGTCCGCCCGGCGGTCAATTTCGTCGGCGATACGGTAAAGCATGTCCGCCCGGTCCACGACCGACGTCGCTCCCCATCCGCGCACCGCTCGGTGGCCGGCGGCGATGGCCTCGTCGACCATCGCTCTGCTGGCCTCATGCACCTCGGCGAACTGAACGCCGGTCGCCGGGTTGATCCCGGCAAACCGCTTCTCGCTTTCGACAAAGCGACCATTGATGAAATTTCTGTACTGCTTCAACACGGATACTCCTCGGGGCAAATACGGGCTCGCTCCGCGAGCCCTGCTGAAACACGCTACTGGAGCTTGAACTCCACGACCGCGCCGCCGCTGCCGTACAACGGTCCATACTCATGCACAACTGCCTGCTTGTACCGGCTGCCCATGGCGCCCAGCAGCCAATGGAACTGCTTGAGTCCCATGTCGGGCCGCGCCTCCTTGGTGTATTCAGGAAGGCTTGCGCGTAGCGCCGGCAAATCGCCGCTTTCCATCAGCGCTAGCAGGCGCTTATTCCACACGTCATCACTTTCCGAGATGATGTGATCCTCATGGGGATCGACCGACTCCCGGAACATGCTGTTGGAAAGCCCCCCTATCCCCACCACTGCGACCCGCTTGTCGTGCAATGCGGAAGCCGCAATCGATCCCAATTGCTCAGTCTGGGCAGCGTTGTGATAAAGGTTGTTCGCGGCAGCGATGACGGGCAGATCGACTGTCCCAAAGTTCATCAGCGTGGCCGCGGTGATCGTACCGGTGTCAATGGGAAACTGGTCATAGTCGACACCCCGTGTCTTGATGCCGGCCTCATTGCAGGCTTGCACGCAACCACGGGCCAGGTCCGAATCGGAATAGATATCAAAAGGCTGTTCGCCGAATTCGTGCCAGTTCTCGTCGACGTGCAGCCCCGTACTGCGAGCCCGCGTAATCCAAAGCTGGTCCAGCACGGCAAACCACTGGGTCGAGTAGACCAATACGCAGTCAGGCTTGGAGCCGGCAAGCGATCGCCCGGCTTCAGCCAGAGCGTCACGAAACCGGCCCCAGGACGCGACGTCGGGGCGCAATTGCGGCAGCGGACTGCCAGGGACGAGAAATGCGGAAACGATGGTCATGTAATTCCCCTTTTTCTTGTTGCAAGCCGTCCGTCATGCGGCCTGCGTTGCCGGCGTCAGGCGTGAAAGGCCCGCGTCCTGAAGATTCCATTCAATGACGGCGTTGCCTGTGCCGATGACCGTGCCGTATCCATGCAGCCTGCCGGCAAGTTCGGGGTACCCCATTGCAGCGTGCATCCAGGTGAACGCGCCGGACTTCACTTCGGCGAATGCTTCGTCAATGAACTGGGGCAACAACTGGAAGGTTTCTTTCATGCGCCCCTGACGCATCAGATTGATCATGCGCACGTCCCACTTGTAGCCGTCATAGCGCTCTGGATGCTCTTTGGTCATATCCTCGGGTAGCGCCGGCTCTTCGTGGAAGTGCCAGTGAGACAGCGTATTGCTGGCCAGCAGGACCGCACGGCGCCCTGTCTTTCGGATGGCCTCCCGAGTGGCGCGTCCCAAAAGGTCCATTTCTCCAAGGCCTTCTTGGGTGTTCAGGTAGTACGGCGTGTTGTTTGCAGAGATCCCTACGACGGGGATGTCCCATTGCGGCCGGATCATGTGCAGCGTGGTAATGGTTCCGTAGTCCGGCCGGAATTTGGGATTGCGCATCATCTTGCTGACCAGCCCAAGATTGCCGGCCTCTTCGCAGCACGCCTCGGCCAATTCAACATCGACATCCATCCCGAAGTCATAGCGAAAGAGATTCGGAAAAATGGGGTCGACCGACCGGCCGGTGAGTCTGGGGACACCGAGGAAATGGTGCCCCACCTGCGTGATCCAGTGCGGGGAATGGACCAGCAGTACGTCAGGCTTCAGGCGCTCGATGGTTTCGCGCGCCTGTTCATATGCCCAGCGCAACGGCTCCCAGCCCCCCTCCGACCGCGGTTCGTTCTGGGGCGGATTTTCTCCGTAGACCAGATGGGGAGGGTGAGGCGCCAGGAAGCCGGAAAGAATCACTCCTTCACTCATTTGAAGCTCCTTACTTTGACAGTTGAAATTCAATTTCCACCGCAGCACCCAGTGGAAGGGACTTCACGACCGTGAAGGTTCTTGCGGGCGGCTCGAGTTCATCGAAGAACTCCTCCCACGCCTCATTCATGCCGCTGGCAGCGTCGTCGCCCGCACAGTAAACTCGCGCCAAGACGATGCGCTCGATTGACCAGCCTTGTTCGCCGCACAAAGCTTGGAGATTCAGAAATATGCGCCTCGTCTGTTCTGCGGCGCCGGCGCCAGCAAGCATTCCCGTCTTCGGGTCCAGGCCGACCAGACCTGAAACGTAGATGTCCGACCCCACTTGAACGGCGGGGGAGTATCGAAAGCGAGGGGCCGGCAGCGCACCGGAACGTGCGAGACGCCTGAACTCGACCTGCGAATTCGAGGGGGAGGCGATGACACCCATGGATCTCTATTCTCCTGCTGCGAAGCGATTGGGAAATCAGAAACTAAGACGTATGCGTACTATCTTAGGCCTGAGGCCAGTGCTCCGGTACAGGTAGTTACCCTAGATCTTTGAGTAAACTTGGTCGACGAAAGCCTTACTGACACTGAATTTTTTGTACGTACACAATCATCTTTAACGATGCAGAGCCCCGCCTCTGCATCACCAACCTCAAGGCGACACTTCCTTCACAATGGCCCGATCCAGACCCTCCAACACGACCCGTTCCAGCCGTGCGTCCCAGCCCGACATGGCGGAAGTCAATTCGATCCTGCAGCATTTCCGTCTCGAAGAGGTGCCATCGCACCTGTTGCGGCGCGCTCACTTCAAGGCGGAGGAAATATTTGCGGCCACGTTCGCCGGCGAAGGCGTGACGCCGCGGCAGAAGGCGGCGTTGATCTTGCTGTACCAGGAACCCGGGCTCAGCCAGAATTCGCTGGCCGAACGATTGGCGATGGATCGCAACACTGTCGCGGAAATGGTGAAGCGCATGCACAGCGCAGGACTGATCGAGCGCACCCCCTCACCGGCCGATGCCCGTGCGTACCAGCTCTATGTGACACCGGCAGGCATGGACGTGCTGCGCCGGGTAATGCCTCGAGATGTCGTCGTGGAAGATCAACTGCTCGCGTGCCTGCCTGAGGAATATCGCGCACTCTTCGTCAAGTGCCTTCGGTTGATCGCCGAGGCGGAATGACGGGTGAACTTGCCTGGTGCGCCGACCAAAGCGTGTCTACGGTTCGTCGCACCCGACCTCTCAGCGCGACGCAGTCCTGGACGCTCTACCCTTGCGCGGCGTTTCCCAGATTGGCGACTGGAACTCCTGGACCAGTAGGTCGACCAATCGGCGAACCTTCAACGGCAGTTGCTTGCGGGTAGGATAGACCGCGTAGATGCCCAGTTCTACGGACCGGTACTCAGGCATGATCTCTACCAACCGGCCCTCCTTCAGATCCTCGTAGATCATGCAGTCAGGAAGCAGCACGATGCCCCGGTGAGCCATGGCGGCAGCGCGGCAGGTTTCGCCGTTGTTGGCCTGGATCCTGGAATGAACATGCACGGTGGACTCGCCGTCCGGGCCTTGAAAGCTCCAGGTTTCTCCGGACGACCAATAGCTGTACGAGATGACGTCATGCCGAAGTAGATCCGCAGGCTTGGTTAGCGCACCGTGGTCGGCCAGGTACACCGGCGAGGCACACATCACCATGCGGGTTCGAGCAAGAAGCCGGCTTACCAGCGTCGAATCGGGCAAGCGCGCGATTCGGACCGCGAGGTCGAATCCTTCCTCCACGATGTCCACGACCTGGTCGGACAGTACGAGATCCAGGGTAACCAGCGGATGCTGAGCAGAAAACCTTCCCCACAGCGGCGAAAGATGCATCACGCCAAACGAGTACGGCGCTGTGACGCGTAGCGCCCCTTGCGCCTGCTGCGAGCTGAAGCCGACTTCAGCTTCGGCTTGCTCGATGGCAGCCAGGATCTCCTTGGCTCGTTGATAGTAGATCTGTCCTTCGCTCGTGATCGAGAGACGCCGGGTTGTCCGTTGAATCAAGCGCGTCCCCAGGTGCTGTTCGAGCTCCCCAATGTGGCGGGACACCGCGGCCTTGGACAGCGAGGTCAGGCCCATCGCTCCGACGAAACTGCCGGCCTCCACGACGGCCGTGAAGGTCTTCATTGCTTGCAGAGTGTCCATAGTCTCGCCAAATAAGACAATAAATCTTATTTTGACAGCTTTATCTTGGAATCCATACCCAATACATTGGTGCGGTTACACGTTCTTTTTTCACGAATGAGTCATGAGCAACGTTTTTATTATCAATGGCGCCAAGCACTTCCTGCTGTCGAAGGGCGCCCTTAACAACACGTTCGCCGCGGTTGCGGCGGAGCACCTGGCCAAAGCTGGCCATACGGTGCAGACGACAGTCATCGACAACGGATATGTTGTGGAAGATGAAGTCAAAAAGATCGCAAACGCCGATTACCTCATCTTCCAGATGCCCGCTTGGTGGATGGGAGAGCCCTGGATCGTCAAACGGTACCTCGATGAAGTCTATACGGCAGGCCACGGCATCCTGTACGCGAGCGACGGAAGGTCGCGCACGGATTCAGGCAAGAAGTACGGCAGCGGTGGGCTGTTGCAGGGCAGAAAGTACATGATTTCCGCAACCTGGAATGCGCCCTCGGAGGCATTTCTCGACCCTGACCAGTTCTTCGAAGGGGTTGGTGTTGAAGGGATCTACTTCCATTTCCACAAGGCGAATCAGTTTTTAGGCTTGTCCCCGCTGCCGACGTTTGTCGCGAACGATGTCGAGAAGAATCCCCAAATCGACAATGATCTAAAGCGATTCATTTCTCACCTGGACAAGCACGTTTCTTGACCGGCCAGACCAATCCGGCAGCGACCTGGTGTCTGGCGAAAAAGCAGAGGGCCTATCCACCAGCCTTAACGCAGGCGGCTTAGCCACCGCACTCACTCCGCCTACGTACAACTGTCGGCGCGGAAGCAATCTCGCCTGCCACCGCAAACCACGTCCCGCCATGCGACCCCCTCAGGAATCTGAGGCTTCATATTTCACTGCATAAGGGTATTTCTCTAGCTAGAAACGAGACATTTTTCGTTGACACCGCAGCGGCGGAAAATTATTCTGAGCCCTCGAATTAGATACGTATACGTACTAATAAACGAGGGCCACGCTTGTCCACGGCAGCCCTATCCCCATGGCCAAAACGCCCAGCCGCCACCGGTCGTCCATATTTCTGTCTGGAGAGCAATTTTGCGAAAGATCTTGTTTGCTACGCTGACCTTCTTGTCGATCGGCTCGACCGCGCATGCAGGCGACGTGACCCTGGTAAAAGCGGTTGGCATATGCCGGAACGAATCGCCCACCACGATGCGGCCCGATGAAGTGGCGCTGTTTCGCGACCTGCAAGTCCAAGGCGCTGCTTCCATGCAAGGCGCCAAGCGCATCTACTACGGCAAAGGCCTGGATAACTACGGCGACTTGCGTCTGCCCGCAGGCAAAGGGCCTTTTCCTCTAGCGATCGTCGTCCACGGAGGCTCATGGAGCGCGGTTGTCAATTCCGATTACACGGCACCCATCGCGAAAAAGCTTGCCGAAGCGGGAATTGCAACGTGGAACGTGGAATACGGTCGCCTGGGTAGCGGAGGCGAATGGCCCGAGTCCTTCCGGTCGGTCGCTGCCGCGACTGACTTCGTGAACGTGCTGGCGGAAAACTACCCGATTGACCCCAAGCGCGTCATTTCGATTGGCCACTCGTCGGGCGGACACTATGCATTGTGGCTGGCTGGCCGACACAATCTCGCACCGACTTCCGCTCTGAGCGCGACGTCACCGCTCAAGCTGAAAGGCGTCATATCGCTTGATGGCACCCCAGATCTGCAAGCTTTCGCGGCCCTGTCGCGGGGTCGATCCGTCATTCCTCAGTTGTTGGGCTCCGACAAAGATCCACAGTGGGAAAAGCGCTACGCCGAGGCCTCGCCCGTGGAGCTGCTTCCGCTTCAAGCGCCTCAGTACTTTTTGACGCAGGAAAGTGATCGCCTGCCCTCGATTCTGGCCTATATCGAGAAGGCCCAGAAAGCGGGAGACAAGGTGACGTTCGATATCGCTTGCCCCCCTAGTCATTTCCTATCCGCAGACACCAACAGCCCCGCCATTGCCAACGCAATTATCAAGGCGGCGCAGGGATTTCTTAAGTAGTCTCTTCCCCATATCTGCTCTGAACTACGCTCCTGGACGCAGCTTCGGAGCAGGCTCGAGGAGTCGTGGCGGATGGGCAAGCGATAGCATGGTGAGGGACCACGTTCTCTATTCGACTTACTGTACGTGACAAGGAAGATCGATGATTCGACGCAGCCTCAAGTTAGTTTTGACAACCGGACTCCTGGCCATTTTCGCGCTACCAGTCCAAGGTAAGGAGTATCTGCAAAACTCAAACTCATCAAAGTGGGGACTTTCCTCCGCGGTAGTGACACAAGGCGGGAAGACGGTTTGGATATCCGGCCAGATCGGCTTGACTGATGAGCAAGGGCAGTCACAAGCCGGCAACTTCGAAGGGCAAGCGCGCGTGATATTCCGGGCGATCGACCGTATTGCCAAAGAGGCCGGAGGAAGCATCAAGGACGTCGTGAACATTACCGTATATCTGACAGACCCCAGGTTGCTAGAACCATTGCAGCCGATCCGTAGAGAGTTCTGGCCAGACGGAAAATTCCCGGCGAGCACCACAATTACGGTTCACAGCCTTCCCTTTGTGGGAATGATGCTCGAGGTTTCTGCTGTCGCGAACATCGAAACCAAGTAGGCCAGAGGCGAGCCAGCATGGCTCGCCCGCTATATCTCCGCTCGGGGCGATGCACCCGCCTTGCGCCAAGAAGCGTCTTTCGCGCAGATCTGCAACAAGCCTCCCCCGAACCAAACCAACTCACGCAGAGTGGCTTTTCCCACCCTCGCTCTGCAGTCTGTCAAAATTCTGTCGCGCTTCCCGGAAGCGGTCCGCATTCTCCACAATCCAGGTCCACAGCGGGACCATGCGGACGAGCAACTCCATGCCCGTATCAGAGAGTTCGTATTCGACTCTGGGAGGCACCTCTTCGAAGTCATGTCGCAGCACCAAGCCGTCGCGCTCGAGCTGCCGCAAGGTGAGCGTCAGCATACGCTGCGTGACCCCATGCATGCGCCTGCCGATCTCGGCATGCCGCAGCCTGCCATACACGCCGAGCGTGTGGACGACACCCAGAGACCAGCGGCTTCCAGCATGTGCGAGCACCTCGCGCCGCAGCCCATCGTCATCGTCTCGCAGGCCGTCACAAACGGTCTGCGAGTATCGGAGAATTTCGTCTCTATCCATCACATGCAGCTCCCAGTATCACGCGTGTACCTTCTTACATTCACGATAAAGCATTGCTAGACTGCCTCATCGCAATCTCAAGTGGGCTTCACCATGAACCAAACAGACCTTAACTCTACGTCTAAAAACATCCTTGTACTTGGGGCAGGCGAACTCGGCCTCCCGGTGCTGCGCAATCTTGCGCGTAAAGCCAAAGACGTCGAGGGCGCAAAGATCAGCGTGCTGCTGCGCGCGAGCGCCGTTGAGTCGCGCGAGCCAAGCAAGCAAAATGATATCGCGGAGATCCGAGACCTCGGCATTGAGATCGTTGTAGGCGATCTTGTGAAGAGTTCCATCGACGAGCTGGCGGTTGTCTTTGCGCGGTATGACACCGTGATCGGTTGTGCCGGCTACGCAGCGGGAATCAACACGCCGATGAAGCTTGCCCGCGCCGCCTTGCAGGCAGGCATCCCGCGGTACTTCCCTTGGCAATTCGGAGTCGACTTTGACGTGATCGGTCGTGGCGGCCCGCAAGACATCTTCGACGCACAGTTGGACGTGCGCGAACTGCTGCGCAGCCAGCACCAGACCGAGTGGGTCATCATCTCGACAGGCATGTTCATGAGCTACCTGTTCGAGCCCGAGTTCGGCGTCGTTGACCTGCAGAACGATGCCGTCCATGCGCTTGGCACTCTCGACACCGCCGTAACACTGACGACGCCCGATGATATCGGCGCACTGACTGCCGAAATCGTGTTCGCCACGCCTCGCATCCGGAACGAAATCGTGTATCTGGCCGGAGACACCGTGACGTACGGCGAAGTCGCCGACAAGCTGCAGGCGGGCCTTGGCCGTCCGTTCACCCGTTCGGCCTGGAGCGTCGAATATTTACTGGATGAACTGTCGCGCGACCCGCAGAACATGATGCGCAAGTACCGCGCTGCCTTTGCACAAGGCAGGGGTATGTCGTGGGACAAAAGCGGGACGTTCAATCAGCGCCGAGGGATTCCGGTTACCGACGTCGCGTCCTGGATCAGCGCAAATCTTGGTTCGCTCCGAACCAAGTAACCGCCCGACAGGCATCCGGCAAGCCGCGACCGTAGCGGTTAGCCGGAACAGGATGCTGTTGCCTACGCGGGCAGCAGCGTCCGCACTCAGCCCTGTGCCCGGCTCAGTTCAGTCGTAGTCCTGTTGCAGGCGCAAGTCACAACCTTGCTGAAACTGGCATGGCGTCAACCGATCAGCCACCATAGGCAAATCAGCAAGCGGCGAGCTTGGGCGTCAGAAAACGCGCAAAGTCTTTCAGCTGCGGAGCAATCCTGTGCTTGAGCGTTTCCAAATCGTATTCCTCGCTCATCCCTGCGCAAGACACTACGTATTTCCAGCCGTTCTCTGAACCGTCTCCGCAAGGGCACGCAACTGCGTTGATTCCAAGGCGCCACGCGCCGATGCTCGTGCAGAATCCGTAACGATCCCATTCAGCCTGGGCCGCCGCCATTTCTTCCACGATCCGATCCCGAATGTCGCGCGGCTGGCTCTGCAGTTCCTGCATGACCTCGTGCTTCCTGGTTTCGTCGGATATCGACCAGAAGACTCTACCGGCCGCAGCCTGCCAAAGCTTGAGCCGAGTCCCGATGCCCGTTCTCATTTGCACCTGGGCAGGTCCTGATACGCGGGCGACATAGATCACTTCCGAGCCGGCCTGAATGTTGAGCGCGACCGTGGAGGCCCTCATCTGGTCCGCGAAGTCCTGCAAAAAAGGGCTCAACGCCTGGACACCGGCGACGCTGTCCATGACAGCGTAACTCCATGACATCGTTGCAGGACCCAGTTTGTACTTCTTGAGCGCACTGTCATACACCAGGTGCTTCGTGGTTGCCAGCGTGTAGGTCAAGCGTGTCACCGTCGACCGGGCGAGCCCTGTGCTTCGCGCGATTTCCTCGTTGCCCATGGCGGTGACGTCACGAGTGAACAGCGCAAGGATGTCCAGGCCGCGGCTCAGCGCTGTGACGAAATGCCTTGAATCCTTTTTCTCGTCCAGCGTCGCGCGCAGATCGGTCAATAAGTTTGAAGTTCGAGCCAAGACACTTATCCGTAGAAGTCGACGCCGGAAGTGTAGAGCATGCTCCTGCCCCATCACGTATCGCCCTACTGGCGTCCTGCTGCTTTTTTAATTCTGCTATGCAGTATATATTACTGCACATTGACACATGAAGTGCGCATCCATAGAATCCAGCCCAAGGCTTGACGGGCGCCCTCCGAGGCGCAAGAAGTCCGTACAACATGGGAGATTGGTTATGAGCGCAACGCGGTCCGTGCTCGAAGGCGTAGTCGTCATCGATGCATCAAGGGTTCTGGCGGGTCCGTATGCAGGTCAGATTCTTGGTGACCATGGCGCAGACGTCATCAAGGTAGAGTCCTTCGACGGCGACGACACAAGACGCTATGGACCTCCAGTCGCGGATGGGAGCGCGCCCTACTACCAGGGCCTCAATCGCAACAAGAAGAATGTCGCGCTGGATCTGAATTCAGACAGCGGGCTCGACGCACTCCTTTCGCTTCTGGCATCTGCCGATGTGCTGATCGAGAACTTCAAGTTGAGCACTTGGCGCAAGTGGGGCATCGATGACCTGTCGACGCTGTCGGCAAGGTTCCCCCGACTGGTCCATTGCCGGATTTCCGGATTCGGGGAGACCGGTCAGTTCGGCGGGTTGCCGGGTTATGACGCCGCCATTCAAGCCATGTCGGGTCTCATGAGCACCAATGGCGATCCCGCTGTGAACGCGGCGCGGATTGGCATCCCTTTGGTGGACGCAGCCACGGGCATGCAGGCGGCGCTTGGCGTCATGCTTGCGCTCTATGAACGCGAGCGTTCAGAAAAGGGGCAAATGGTGGAGGCCACGCTTTACGACACGGCGTTGTCCCTGCTTCATCCCCACGCCGCCAACGTGCTCTATGGCGGCGAAGCCCCCCGGACAGGGAATGGGCATCCGAATCTGGTGCCGTACGACCTGTACCAGACGGGCACGATTCCCATCTTCATCGCAGTTGGCAATGACCGGCAGTTTGCGACGCTTTGCCGACATCTTGGCCTCCAGGAAATCGTCCAGGACGCCACTTACGCGACCAACATCGGCCGTTTGACCCATCGCGCCCAACTCACCGCGCGCCTGGCGGAAAAGCTGCTCGAGCACGATGGCATGAACCTGTTTTCCACGCTCATGGCGGCGGGCGTGCCCTGCGCCCCTGTTCTGACCGTTGACGAAGCCCTGAAGCTGCAGCACACCCGCGACCGAGAGATGGTTCTTGAAATGGACGGCTACCGCGGCGCCGGCATCCCCATCAAGCTTAGCCGCACGCCCGGAAGCTTGCGCTTCGTGCCGCCCGGCATCGGCCAGCACAACGCAGAGATCTTTGCCAAGTTCGGCATCGCTTCAGAGCAGGCACTGACGACAGAATCTGAAAACTGAAGTCTCGATCACTGATCGAGACAGAAATTACCCCTAAAAAAGTACGAGGAGACATACACATGACGAAGAATCGAGTTCCACGGCGCGCGGCCGCGGCTGCGGCCCTATTGCTGGCGTCCGGCTTCGGGGCAACGGCCGCGACAGCCGAAACGGCCTATCCCAGCAGGCCGGTCACAATCATCGTACCGTTCGCCGCGGGCGGATCGACGGACGTCCAGGCGCGGCTCGTCGCAAAGAGCCTGCAGGCAGTGATGGGGCAGCCGTTCGTCGTGGAGAACAAGGCAGGCGCATCGGGTTCGATCGGCGCGCGTGCAGCAGCAGCCTCAAAGCCCGATGGATACACGCTCTTGTTCGGCACCACCTCAACCGCGTCGGAGACCGTGCTGAACAAAGAGGCTGGCTTTGACATCAGGACCGACTTCACTCCCATCAGCATGATCACCAACGTCCCATTCATGATGGCAGTGTCCTGCAGCTCAGGCATCAAGACCCCTGCCGACCTGGTGAAGCGGGCAAAGGAGAACCCTGGAAAGCTCAATTACGCATCCTGGGGCTACGGCAGCACAGGCAACATCATCGGCGAAATGCTCAAGCTGGCCACCAAGACCGATTTAACGCACGTGCCTTACAAAGGCGAGTCGCCCGCTGCGATGAGCGTGATAAGCGGCGAAACCGACCTCGCGTTCCTTTCGCCGGTCCAGCTACCCCAAGTCAAAGCCGGCAAGCTTTGCGCGATTGCTATCACGGGCGGCAAGCGCATGAGTGCGCTGCCAGACGTGCCCACCATCGAGGAAGCCGGAATACAGGGCGTGCATATGCCCATGTGGTCTGGACTCATGGTCCCTGCAAAAGCATCGAACGACGTGGTCGCCACCCTTTCCCACGCGTTAGACAAGGCACTGAAATCCGACGACCTGGTCAAGGCCGCCAACAGCATGTCTCTCGAGATCATCGGCAGCTCGCCTGAGGCCTTCAAGGATCAGATCAACGGCGACATCAAGACCGTCACGGACCTATCTCAGAAGACCAAACTTCGCCAGGAATGATCTTCGCTCTCGACGCAGGCCGCAGCCAGCGTCGAGAAATCACTAAAACGGAACATCAGATCATGTACGAATTTTGTAGTGTCTCTCACGAAGACAAGTTGTGCATCATTACGATCAATCGCCCCGCCTTACGCAATGCGTTGCATCGGCCGGCGAACCTCGAGCTGCAACAAGCCTTCGACGATTTTCAAAACAACCCTGATCTGAGGGTGGCGATTCTGACAGGCGCAGGCGACGACGCGTTCTGCGCAGGCAACGATCTTAAATACCAAGCAGCCGGCAACGATACGACCTACCCCGAGGCGGGCTTCGGCGGCATCACGGCGAGGTTTGCCATGAACAAACCCGTCATTGCTGCCGTAAACGGGCTCGCCATGGGTGGGGGGTTCGAGATTGCCCTCGCCTGCGATCTCATCGTAGCGTCTGAAAACGCATTCTTCGCGCTACCGGAGCCCTTGGTGGGACTGGCCGCGATTTGCGGCGGGATACTCAGATTGCCCCAGCAAATCCCGACGAAACAGGCAATGGGCATCATCCTTACTGGGCGCCGCGTCATGGCGCAAGAAGCCCAGACGCTGGGTTTCGTCAATGAAGTGGTTCCTAGGGGCGAAGCCCTGAACGCCGCCCGCCGCTGGGCGGACCAAATACTGAAATGCTCACCGATGTCGGTCAAGGCGTCGAAAGAGCTGGCCTACAAGGGCATCCAAAACAGCAATCTAGAAGAGATGTATCCCATCCAAAAGACCTTTCCCGCAGTCAAAGCGCTATACGCGAGCCGTGACAGGACTGAAGGCGCAAAGGCGTTCGCTGAAAAGCGAGCGCCAGTGTGGACGAACGAGTCGTAGGCTGCAGACCGGATCGGTAGCTGCGCCGTCAACAACCAGAATTCTATGGACGCCAAACAAATCCGGCAGTTCATCGTGTTGAGCGAGACCCGCAGCTTCAGCGTGGCGGCGCAGAAGCTGCACCTGAGCCAATCGGCACTTTCCACTTCCATTCGAAAGCTGGAGGAGGAGTTTGACTGCCAGTTGTTCCATCGCACCAGCCGCGGTGTGGACCTGACCGTTGCTGGTCAGGCTGCGGCGGTGGAGTTGCGCGCTGCGGCGGTGAACCTGCGCCTGGCCCGGGAAAGAGCCCGCCTCGCCCTGGCGGGCGATGGAAATACGTTGCGACTGGGATTCGTCGGAACTGCAGTCCGAACAGTGTTGCCTGAGCTTCTGGCCAGATTCTGCGGTCAGTACCCACAGTTCAGACTTGAGCTGCATGAATCCACGAACTCACAGCTGATAGAACGTATCAGGGCAGGCGAGATCGATGCCGGACTCGGCCGACTTCCCACCGAGTCGAATTCCGACCTAGCCTTCACCCACTTGCTGGATGACCATTTAACCATTGCGCTGCCACAAAGCCACCCGCTGGCCGAGAACGAAGAGGTCACGTTGGCGCAGATCGCTCCCTATCCATTCATTCATTACACAGGCGAGGTCCAGGCTGCCTTGGCGCCCTTGATCGACGCCTTGTTTGAAGCGGAAGGCCTGACACCGAACATTACCCACAGGGCCGTTCAGGTGCAGACCGTGATCGTTCTGGTCGAGGCGGGATTGGGGCTATCTCTCGTGCCCGCCAGTTTGGCCAAACGATTTTCCCCGCAAGTCGCCGTCCGAGCCATCTCTGGGATCGAAGCTCCGCGCCTGAACCTGGGCCTTATCAACCTGCGCAAAGGCGAGACGCACCTCTACTCATGCTTCCGGGATTCAGCACTCGGTTGGAAGCAGCAGAGAAGTCAGGTGGCCGGATGACAAATTTCGGGATCACGACTCCAAGTCGGGAAGTGGCTGCGCCTCCCATCCAGAGAGTTTCTCGATGGCCCGCGCAACCCTGAGCACGAGCGCCTCGTCGAAATATCGACCTACGATTTGGACAGCCATGGGCAGCCCTTGCGACGAAAGCCCGATCGGTACACTGATGGCCGGATGTCCAGTGACATTGAACGCATAGGCCTGCGCGGGCCAGCCGTGCACCGTCCCCGCAGAAGTAAACGCCGGGGCAGTGTCCAGCGTTACCGCAGTGAGCACCACATCGCAGCGTTCGAAAACAGTGTCCATGCGCGCCGCGAGTTCACGGCGCAAGCGCAAGGCATTCAGATAATCTTCGGAAGATACCGCTGCACCCTGGACCAATCGGGACAACGTAATGTGGCCATAGTCCAGCGGCCGACTGCGCAGGTCTTTGGCGTGGAGCGCAAAAGACTCGGCCGCCAGGATCACCCGCCCTACCGCCACGCATTCTTCATCGTCGGGCAGGCACACCTCGACCATATTGGCTTGTTCCTGCGCCAGCCATTGGCTAGCCCGGTCAAAGCCTCGAAGGAATTCAGCAGACGTCTGGGCAAGATGCTGAAACCGCGAGCGCGCCACGCCGATCCGCAACCCGCGAACTCCGATATCCAACGTCGAGCAATAATCATCTACAGGCTCGTCAGCGCTGCCGGGATCTCTCGGGTCGTGCCCAGCAAGCACCTGTAGCCCGATGGCGGTATCCTCCACACTGCGTGCCAAGGGACCACAGTGGTCCAATGTCCAGGCTAGGGGAAACACGCCGTGTCGCGAGACTCTACCGTAAGTCGGCTTCAGGCCGACGACACCGCACCATGCGGCCGGAATGCGGATCGAACCACCTGTGCAACTACCCAACGCAAGCCGCGTATAACCGGCCGCGACGGCAGCGCCTGACCCCGACGATGATCCGCCAGGAATATGGCGCAAACTCCACGGGTTACGCGCTGGCGGGAATGGCAGATCAAAACTGGGACCGCCCAAGGCGAATTCATGCGTGGCCAGTTTTCCCAGCACGATCGCGCCGGCATCTTTCAGGCGTTGCACACTCCCCGCATCCTGCTCGGCGATGTGATCCAAACGTAACTTCGAATGGCAGGTCGTCGGTTGACCAGCAAGATCGTAGATGTCTTTGACCGCAACAGGAATTCCGTGCAAGACCGGCAGATTGTCGGCACCCTGTTCGCGACGCCGCAAGTCGCAGGCGCGAGCCTCATTCAAGGCATACTCGCGGTTCAACTGAGTGAACGCATGAATGCGGGTGTCGCAGGCGTTGATTCGGTCAAGCGCAGCCCTGACCAGTTGCTCGGATTTGACGGCGCCAGACCGCAGCGCGCGCGCCATTTCGCTAATGGAAAGTTCCCTGCTCACAACGCCCCTCTCGAACGGGAAATGACAGTGTGGATGCCTGAGAGGCCATCGCTCTCGACGATGCCGTTGATCAGGGCGCGCTGACGCTGCAACACGGTGAACTCGTGGAGAACCAAATCCATTCTATCCAGTGGCACAACGATGCGCTGTTCAGCAAGCGCATCCATCAAGCCCTGCAACGACTGCTGATCGCCGCCATGGCCCACAATGTGGGCACGCCCATTACATCCGCTCGATGTTGGCATCTTCAACTACCTTTTTCCACTTGGCCACATCGTCAGCAACGAAACTGCCGGAGTCCGGCACATTCTTCCAGAACGGCACACTGCCCATGTCCATCAATCGGGCCTTGATTTTCTCGTCGCCCAGGATCACCTTGATCTTGTCATTGATCTTCTGTTGAATCTCCACCGGCGTCCCCTTGGGAACCATGAGCACATTCCAGGCGGTTTCATTGAAGCTCTTCAACAGTTCGGGATTCTGCTCGCTCAAGCTCTTCAACTCGGGCATCAACGGCGAGCGTTCGCCACCACCCATCCCGATACTTTTGACCTTGTTGTCCATGACGAACGGCTTGGCGGTGGACAGCATGTCGAAAGTGATATCGACTTGGCCAGCTACGACACTACTCATCGCAGGTGCTGCACCTTGAAAAGGAACATGCAGCAGCTTGATACCCGTCGCCAGTGTGAAGACTTCAGCAGCCATGTGCGAGGACGTCCCATAGCCGGCAGAGGCGTAGCTGATTTTCTCGGGATTCTGCTTTGCGAGCTTGATCAGATCGTTGACAGAAGAGACCTCCAGACTGTTGCGAGAGAACAGAATCATCGGGCCGCTATTGATCGTCACTACGGCATCCAATTGCGTTAGAAGGTCGTAGCCTGGTGCCTTGTAGAGCGCGGCGGAGATGGTCTGGGCGGTCGTACCCATCAGCAGTGTATACCCGTCGGGCTTGGCACCCGTCACATAGCGCGTACCGATGTTCCCCCCAGCACCCGACTTGTTCTCGACGACGACGTTGACACCGAGACTATCGCCAAGCTCCTTCCCGATGATGCGGCCAATAACATCCGTCCCACCGCCCGGTGGAAACGGGATCACCAATGTGATGGGGCGCTCTGGCCATGCGGCGTGAGCCGGTGCAAGCGCGAGAGTCAACAGCGCACCATAAAAGATTCTGCAATATTTTTTCATTTATTCATTTCCCCAAGCTACGTCGCTGATTTCGTTATCGAGTCTGCACAATGGTTCTTTCAAACCATGAGTCGACACTCTAGTGATGCCCTCCCGAGGCGTCCAATTCAAAAGGTTGAAGCCACTATCTGCATCCTCGATAGGCACCTTGCATGAGGAGCACCCCCAAAAAAAGGCGCAACCATCCAGGAAGACGGCTTCTGGTCTAGTGACGCTGCTGGCACGATCCTGGGCGCCGCCGCCGCACCCGGCTTCAGCCAGCCGCGAAAGCATCTCCCCTGTGGCCGAGTTGTTGATAACGCCGTGAGGCAAGATTCCATTCGTTTGTCAGCAAGAGCTTGACCTGCTTCGACCCAGCCACGGTCAACCGCGCACGTTTGGGAAAAAGCTTGGTTCCAACACCTCCGCCCTTCTCAGGTGCCCGCGCACCCAAACTGACTTATCTGCACACATAAGACATAGGCGCGAGCAATCCCCGCCCCAAGGGATTTCCCCAATGCAGGACATAAAAAGCGAAATTTTTACATAAAAATTCAAACCCGAATCCAGAGACCTCTTTGCATACGGCCGCCTTTCTGATTAATCTAATCACAAAATACATTAGAGAATCCAATGGAGACACAGCCGAACCAACGATCACTCTCGGCAGCCGTCCTATACACAGGCTGTAGAAGCTCCACCGCTCGACAGGGCCGCGGCAAGGGTATCGGGATATTCGCTCTGGCCGGCCCACGCCAGTTGATTGCGTTGGGCGAGCGGGCAACGCCGGAAAATCCCTCCTATCTGGCATTTGGTCGCAGCGGTCGCGTGCTTTATGCCGTGCATGGCGATGGCACGACGGTCAGCGCATACCAGGTAGCGGAGGACGGCGGGCTGGCGCCTATCGGCGCGCAAGATTGCGGCGGCAGGAATCCCGTTCATCTGCTCGTGAGCCGCTCAGGACGCTGGCTGATGGTGGCGAACTACGCCACCGGAACCCTCAGCGCGCTGCCCATTCTCGCCAATGGCGCATTGGGGCCCGTTGCGTCGTCGCTCTCCTTGCCCGGAGACGCCGGGCCACATCGCACGCAGCAAACGGGTGCTCACCCGCACCAGCTTGTCTACCACCCTGCCAGCGACTGGATCGCGGTGCCGGACAAAGGGACGGACGCCATTCATACCGTGCGCATCGACGAGGCAACGGGCGCATTGCAATGGCAAGGCAACGCGCGCCTACCCGCCGGCAGCGGCCCTCGCCACCTCGTTTTCAGCCCCGACGGCGCCACTGCATGGGTCACGCTGGAACTGTCCAGCCAGGTTCTTGCCGCCGCCGTATGCCCCGACAGCGGCACGTTCACCCCCACGCAGCGGCTATCGACCCTGCCGGACACCTACACGGGCGACAACACCGCCGCCGGCATTGTGTTGCTGTCCGATGACCGCCTGTTTGTTTCCAACCGAGGCCACGGCAGCGTCGTTGCGTTCAGCGTCCAAGGGGGCCGAATGACGTCCCCACGCTGGTACCTCACGCACGGCACGATTCCTCGCTTCATTACGGCGACGCCTGATCAGCAGCGCCTGTGGGTCGCCAACGAGGACAGCGATGTCATCGAGTGCCTGGATGGCGCCGGCCCGCTTCAACCGATCGCTCTCACCGGCAGCCCCGTCTGCATCGTATTCAAGCCCGGAGTTTCAACATGACGCAGTCCCCCCTTCCCCGCCAAGCCCCAATCCGCGCCACTTACATGCGCGGCGGCACAAGCAAAGGCGTGTTCTTCACGCTTGACGACCTGCCTGATTGCGCACGTCACCCCGGCGTGCCCCGCGACGCGCTGATGCTGCGTGTAATCGGCAGCCCAGACCCCTATGGCAAACAGATTGACGGAATGGGCGCAGCGACCTCAAGCACCAGCAAAGTCGTGATCGTCAGCCGCAGTGAGCGCGACGACTGCGATGTGGACTATCTGTTCGGCGCCGTCGCCATCGAAGGTGCGGTGGTCGACTGGAGCGGCAATTGCGGCAACCTCACCTCGGCCGTCGGCCCATTCGCGATCCAGCGCGGGCTGGTCGATGCCCCAGCCGAGGGTTGGGCCACGGTTCGCATCTGGCAAGCGAATATCCAGAAACGAATCGTGGCGCATGTTCCCGTCAGTGGAGGCCAGGTGGTGGAACTGGGTGACTTCACGCTGGACGGCGTGACGTTCCCCGCTGCCCAGGTCAAGCTCGAGTTCCTGGATCCCGGCGCCGATGCCGATAGCGAAGGCGGCGCCATGTTTCCCACGGGCAACCGTATCGATACCTTGCGAGTGCCCGGGGTTGGCGATGTACAGGCCACTCTGATCAACGCCGGCAACCCGACGATCTTCGTCGCTGCCTCGGCGCTCGGTCTGCAGGGCAACGAATTGCAGCAGGACGTCAACAACAACGCCGAACTGTTGGCCCGCTGCGAAGCGATCCGTGCACATGCAACGGTTGCGATGGGCCTGGCCGCCAGCGCTCAGGAAGCGACCGAGAAGCGCCCACACACGCCAAAACTCGCCTTCGTCGCCAAGCCCACCGGCTACATCGCGTCCGATGGCAAACCCGTCGATACCGCATCCATCGACATCTGCGCTCGAATCCTGTCAATGGGCAAGCTGCACCACGCCATGACGGGAACCGGCGCCGTTGCCATCGCGGTTGCCGCTTCCATTCCCGGCACTCAGGTTTCAGAACTGTTGGGCAACTCCGCCCGCGCGGAGATTCGTTTTGGGCATCCGTCCGGCACCTTGAACGTCGGCGCACAGGCGGCGCAACACGACGGCGAATGGGTCGTCGAAAAAGCCCTGATGAGCCGGTCGGCCCGTCGCCTGATGGACGGCCAGGTCTATGTGCCCGAATCCCTTGTTCTGTAATTGCCACGCATCATGAACGATCTTCCTATTCTGCCGCTGGCCGGCCGCACGATTCGCTACGTCCCGATTGCCAGCCTGCCCGGTGTGGAGCGGCTTCCCTTTTCCCTGCGCATCCTGCTTGAAAATCTGGCGCGGCAAGCGCGCCAGGGACTGGATACCGCGTCCGAGATGTCCGCGCTGTTGAATCGCGACACCGGGGCCGGACTCACCTTCTACCCAGCGCGCGTCTTCGGCCAGGACATTCTTGGTCAGGTCATGCTGGTGGACATGGCGGGCCTGCGCGATGCCGTCGCCGATGCAGGCGGCGACGCCAGCGCGGTGCGCCCCAGGGTGCCGGTAGACGTCATCATTGACCACTCGCTGCAGGTGGACCGCTGGGCCAGCGCCGACGCGCGCCAGGTCAATCTGGACAAAGAGTACGAACGCAATGGCGAGCGCTTCGCGTTCTTGCGCTGGTGCAGCAGCAGCTTCGAAGGCGTGCGTATCGTGCCGCCGGGCAAAGGAATCATGCATCAGATCCATCTTGAAAACATCGGGCAGGTGGTTCGCATCGAGCCACATCAGGGCGAGGACTTGGCCATTCCCGATACCTGTGTCGGCACCGACAGTCATACGCCCATGATCAACGGCCTGGGCATCCTGGGCTGGGGCGTGGGCGGCATCGAAGCAGAAGCCGTGATGGTCGGAAAGCCGGTTGCGCTGGCCTTGCCCGAAGTGGTAGGCGTCGAGGTGCGCGGCCAGTTACGCGAAGGCGTCATGCCCACGGATCTTGTACTGACCATCACGCAGCAGATGCGCAAGATCGGGGTGGTAGGCCAGTTCGTCGAGTTCTTCGGCAACGGCCTCGAAACCCTGTCCCTAGGAGACCGGGGGATGATCGCAAATATGGCACCGGAATACGGCGCCACGGCGGTCTATTTCCCCATCGACCACCGCACCCTGTCCTACCTTCGCATGACAGGCCGCGACGAATCCCAACTGGAACTGGTGGAGGCCTATGCCAAGGCGCAGGCCCTCTGGCGCGATGCCGCCACGCCGGCGCCGGTGTTCGACCGTGTCATCACCATCGTGCTGGACGACATCGCTCCGTGTCTTGCCGGCCCGCGCAACCCCGAAGATCGCGTGCTGTTGGGCGAGGCGAGGCGCGCGTTCGAACAGCATCACATCGACATCGCCGGGGTACCCGTGGATGACCGTCGCAAGGTGGCCGTGCAGGGCGCGGACTACGCGCTGCACGACGGCGCCGTCGTCATTGCAGCCATCACCAGTTGCACCAACACGGCCAACCCGGTCAACATGATGGCGGCGGGCCTGGTGGCGAAGAAAGCCGTTGCTTTGGGACTGCGCACGCAGCCGTGGGTAAAGACGTCGCTGGTGCCCGGTAGCCATGTGACCGCCGCAGTGCTGGAAAAGGCCGGGTTGCAAAACGCCCTGGATACCCTGGGCTTTCACGTCGCAGGCTTTGGCTGCACGACATGCAACGGCGGCTCCGGCCCGCTGCCCCAGCCCATCGCAGACGCCATCGAACATGAAAAGCTGGTGGCCACCGCCGTGTTGTCCGGCAATCGGAATTTTGAAGGCCGCATCCATCCCAATGTGCGCGCCGCCTATCTGGCGTCGCCCGCCCTGGTCGTCGTGTATGCGCTGACCGGCACGCTGCTGCGCGACGTCACCACCGACCCCATCGGGTTGGATAAGGCCGGCAACCCTGTGTACCTGCGAGACGTCTGGCCCACCGCCGCCGAGATCGCCGCGCTGGTGGACACCACGTACGAGCCGGAAATCTTCCGCGCCAAATACGCGGATCTTTTCGACGGCGGCCCGCAGTGGGATGCGCTATCGGGTAAGGCCAGCGAACGTTTCAACTGGCAGCCCGACAGCACCTACATCCGCCAGCCCCCGTACTTCGACGGGCTGCGTGCGCAACCCTCGCCGGTGTCCGACATCATCGGCATGCGGCCGCTCGCCATCCTTGGCGACTCCGTCACCACGGACCATATTTCGCCCTCTGGCGCGATCAGCCTGGGCACGCCCGCCGCCGATTTCCTGCTGACCAAAGGCGTGCAAAAGGCGGACTTCAACAACTACACCACACGCCGCGGCAACCATGACGTCGCTGTGCGTGCCACGTTCGCGAACATCCGCCTGCGCAACCGTATCGTCCCCAGCGTAGAAGGCGGCTATACACGCCTGATGCCCGAAGGCGAGCAAATGCGGATCTTCGAGGCGGCAGAGGCCTACCTGCAACGCAAAACGCCGCTTACCGTGATTGCGGGCCGCAACTACGGGTGCGGTTCATCGCGCGACTGGGCGGCCAAGGGCGTGGCATTGCTAGGCGTGAAGACCGTGATCGCCGAAAGCTTCGAACGCATCCATCGCACCAATCTCGTGGGCATGGGCATATTGCCCTTGCAGTTCGAACCGGGCACCACGGCCGATTCGCTGGCGCTGGACGGCTCTGAAACGATTGATGTCCTGGGCTTGACCGAACAACTAGCTGTTGGTGATCGTGTCAAGGCCGACATTCACCGAGCTGACGGCACCACGACCACGATTGCGCTGATCGTGCGGCTGGACACGACCGAGGACGTCGAATACTGGCGCCATGGCGGAATCATGCCTCTCGTCTGGCGAGACTACCTCCACCAGAACAGCCACCCCTAACCCCCTCCCCGCGGCGCGAAAGGCTCGCCCGGCATCGACCGGGCGGGGCATCGTTCGCTCCGCGATTCCATAACCACAACAAAGCCAAGAGACAAATCCATGCTTACCCTGCTTGCCTACGGGATGATCATCGCGTTCATGGCCCTCATCATGAGCGGACGGGCCACCGCCTTGATCGCCTTGATCACTGTTCCCATTCTGTTCGCCCTGCTTGGGGGCTTCGGCCCGGAGATCGGCCCGATGGTCATGAGCGGCCTGCGCGCCATTGCGCCGACCGGCGTATTGCTCATGTTTGCCATTCTGTACTTCGGCCTGATGATCGACGTGGGGCTGTTCGACCCGCTGATCCGCGCCATCGTCCGCGTCTGCCAGGGAGACCCCATGCGCGTGATCGTGGGCTCCACCCTGCTCGTACTGCTGGTGTCGCTGGATGGCGACGGCTCAACGACCTACCTGCTGTGCCTGACGGCCATGTTGCCCTTGCACCGCCAACTGGGGATCAATCCGCTGATCCTGCCCTGCCTGGCGATGCTGAGCAACAGCATCATGAACATCTCGCCCTGGGGCGGCCCGACGGCACGCGTCATGAGCGCGCTTCACCTGGATGCCTCTCAAGTCTTCCTGCCGCTGATTCCCGGCATGATCGCCGCGTCCGCCGTGACACTGATCATCGCATGGTGGTTCGGCCGCCGTGAACGCGCCCGGCTCAAGACCATTCAGTGGCGCGACGCCGCGCCGGTCATGGAACCTCCGCTGGGCGGCAACGTGCAGCTATCCAGCCATCCTCGCAGCAAGCCGCTGATGATCTTCAACCTGGTGCTGACCTGCGCGCTGATGGTCGGGCTGGTAGCCGGCGTACTGCCATTGCCGCTGCTGTTCATGGGCGCATTCGCAATCGCAATCTCGGTGAACTTCCCGTCGCTGCAAGACCAGAAGGAGCGCATGGCCGCGCACTCGGCAAGCGTGGTTGCCGTGGTCTCGGTAATTTTTGCCGCAGGCATCTTCACCGGCATCCTGTCGGGCACGAAGATGACTGACGCCATCGCCCAAAGTGTGATCGGCATCATCCCGGAGTCGGCGGGAAATTTCCTTCCGCTGATCACGGCTCTGCTCAGCGCACCAATGACATTCTTCCTGTCGAACGACGCCTTCTACTTCGGTGTCGTGCCGATTCTGGCGGAGGCGGGCAAGGCCTACGGCATCGCGCCGGAGATCATCGCACGCGCCTCGTTGCTGGGGCAGCCGGTCCACCAATTGAGCCCCCTGGTGGCGGCGAACTATGTATTGATAGGCATCGCGGGCGTGGAATTCGGCGCGCATCAGCGGTTCACGTGGAAATGGGCCGTGCTGCTGGCACTAGTGATGATTGTTGTGGCCGGCTTGATCGGCGTGGTACCGCTGTACTGAGAGCGCAGCATCAAAGCCCAGACTGAAGCAATTTTCCAAAGCACATTACAGAAAAACTGAGGAGACAACCGTGGAAATTCATACGGCTATTGAGCATGACATCCAGAACGAACCCCGGCGCCGCGCCATGCGTTCCTTGTCGGGCCTGGCCCTGGCGGCGCTGTCCCTGCCGCTATCCCGCATGAGCTTGGCGGCGGGCCAGTATCCCGAAAAGGCCATCTCGCTGATCGTCCCGCAGCCTGTCGGCGGCGATGCGGATGCCGTCTGCCGGCTGCTGCAACCGCTTTGGCAGAAGGCACTGGGCCAGTCCGTGATCGTGGACAACCGCGCCGGAGCTGCAGGCAACATCGGCACCGCAGCCGGGTCCCGCGCGCCGAATGACGGTTACACGCTGACGTTTGTGAACCAGGGAACGATGACCATCAACCCCTTTCTGTACAAAGACCCTGGCTTTCAGGTGGCCGATCTTGCGCCCGTTAGCCTCATGACGTCGATTGATCTGATCATCTGTGCGCATCCGTCGGTACCCGCCGCGAACCTGGCCCAGTTCCTGGCGCTTGCCCGCAAACAGCCTGGCGGCTTCACCTACGGCACTGCCGGCAACGGCAGTGCCAATCACCTTGCAGGCGAAATGCTCAAGTCCATGGCGGGCGTCGATCTCGTTCATGTGCCCTATCGGGGCGGCGGCCCGGCAATGATCGGTGTATTGGGCGGCGAGATTTCCACGGTCGTTGCCTTTCCGTTGGCCGCGTTGCCGCACATACGCTCTGGCAAGCTAAAGGCCTTGGCCATTACCGGCAGCCAGCGCAACCCCGCGCTGCCGGACGTGCCCACGGTGGCTGAAAGCGGCGTGCCGGGATATGAATTCACGTCGTGGATGGGCCTGATCGCGCCCAAGGGAACGCCCTCGGACCGGATTGAAATTGTGGCCGAGGCCACGCGGCAAGCCATGGGAGATCCGTCTGTCCGTCAGCGCCTGAACGACGCAATGACCACACCTGTTGCGGGCGGACCGCAAGCGCTACGGGAAATCATCAAGAAGGATTCGGAAAAGATGTCCGCGCTGATATCCAAGTTCCAGCTCAAAATCGACTGATACTCGCGGCGGCGGTCGCTACGCGGCTTCATCAACGGCGACGCGCTAAAATCCTGCCATGGAGAAGACAAAGGAACTTACCTCGGTACAAGCCCGCGTTGTCCGCGAGATCGTGGCACTGGTGCGCCGCGAGAAACGCGAGGCGGGCAGCCCTCTGGCAGAAGTCGCACTTGCGGAAGCGATCGGGACGTCGCGAAGCCCCGTACAGGTCGCCTTGCGGCATCTTTCGGAGTTGGGCATCGTGCACCGGGACGCCAACCGCCGCTTCGTGCTTACACGCGCTGCGCAGGACCTGGAAGAAGAAGCGAGGACCTTGCTCGCTGAGCCTGATGACCCTCTCTACGACAGGATCGTCCGCGCACGGCAAGCGGGGGAACTGCCCGACGAAGTCAGCGAAGCTCAGTTGATGAGGCTATTCGGCGTCGCGCGCAGCACCCTGCGAAAAGCACTAGCCCGGATCGCAAAAGAGGGGTGGGTGGAACAACGGGTCGGCAGCGGTTGGATGTTCCTGCCTATGATCGACTCCCCGCAGGCCTACGAAGAGAGCTATTTGTTCCGACAGTCCATAGAACCCGCCGCGATTCTGAGCCCGTGGTTCACAGCAAATCGAAGCGAGCTCCAGGGCCTGATCCGGGAACAGCGGTTCATCGTTGACGGCGGCTATCAAACGATGACTGCAATTGAGCTATTTGAAGCAAACTGCCACTTCCATGAAACTATCGCAAAATGGTCTGGCAATCGATTTGCGCTGCAGACAATTCAACGCCTTAATGAACTCCGCCGCCTGGTAGAGTATCGGCAGGCTGGGGCGCGTGCGCCACGGCGCACCCAGGCAGAAGAGCATCTGGCCATTCTCGCCGCGATTCAAACGCAGGATCTTATAGAGGCTGCTGGGCTGATGCGCAAACATCTCGAGGATGCCAGACGCGCGAAGGTCTACGGACAGAGCGGGTTCTCTGCCAATGCAGTCCAGGACCGGGGAAAAGGCGTCTTCGCACTCCAAGCGACGGAAGATCCCACAGCTTCCACCCGAGAAAGGTCTTGATCCGCTTCGCATTGCGATACGCATAGCAGTACAACACGCGGAAGCCTCCGACGCTCTTCAAAGTACTGGGACAGCAGGAGCAGATCGCGTGCGCGCGAAATTGCACTTCTTGTTAACCGGTAGATGAAAATGCCGGCCCACGCGTAAAGCTGCCAAGTGTATCCAACTCTCCCCCAATCATGCTATACCGCGGCCTGAATTGCTGCACAGAAGGCATGGCTCCTCCCTTCGAACGGCAGCTTCAGGACGAGGCTGTGTGGAAACTCCACTCGCCCTAACAACCACAGCGCATTCGCGAGGACCGCATCAACTTGGGCGGTCCTCACTTCGATTTTTCGACGCGAGACGCCCTAAAGGCTGTTTGAGCGGCGCGGATAGGATTTGAAGTGCGTCATTGGTCACAAGAAGGGCTCAGCCCCCCATCGACAGCATCGCTTTCATCGTTTGCTTGAAGCCCAGGATGCGCATGACTCGCTTAAGGTTATAGGCCAGTACATTCAAGCTCATCTCCGTGCTCACATTTCCCAAGCGACGAGTTAGGAAGTGCGTATAGCCCATCCAATGCTTGAACGTGCCGAACACATGTTCCACCGTGCGCCGCCGCACCTTCATTGCATCTGGCATTCGGTCTAGACGGCGCTGCGCCGCCTCAAGCACGGCCTCATGTTCCCATCGACTGATGCGCCGATACGCGCTAGGTGTGCATCGCTCCTTCATAGCGCATTGTGGGCAGGCACTACTCCAGTAGCGCCGCAATTGAAGACCATTCTCCTCTCGCGTAAACCGGTGGATGGCGCGCTGGCCCGCAGGGCACTGGTACTCGTCGTCCTTCGCGATGTAAATGAAGTCCGAACGGTCGAAGCGGCCTTCGGCGTTGGCATTGGAAGTCGTCGGCTTGGGCAAGATCGCATCAATACCTGTCTCTGCACATGCCTTGATCTGAGGCGCGCTGTAGTAGCCACGATCGGCAATCGCGCGCAGTCGCTTCTTGCCCATCGCCTCCCGCGCAGCTTGTGTCATCGATGCCAAGAAGTCCCTGTCATGTCCTCGGTTCGTCACTTCGTGCGCGACGATCAGATGGTGCTTGGCTTCGACAACCATCTGCACGTTGTAGCCGACCATCCCCGAGCCCCGACCGCTGGTGGCCATCGAGCGGGCATCCGGGTCGGTCACCGACAGTTGACCGTCTGGACTGTCTTTGAGCTTCTCCTTGACTTCATCAAGCGTGCGCATTTGTTTGCGCAGACGTTCGATCTTGTCATTGAGCCGATTGGTCCTGGCCTCGATCTCGACAGGTTGCGTTCGGTCGGCTGTGTCGAGCGCCGCCAGATAGCGGTGGATGCTCTCCTCAATCTGCTGCTGACGTTTGTCTATCTTGGCAGCCGTGAAGTTCTTGTCGCGCGTGTTGACTGCCTTGAACTTACTTCCATCAACGGCAACCAGGGCTTGGCTGAATAGCTTGAGATCTCGGCATACGGCAACAAACCGCCGGCAAACGTTGCGAATGCCCGAGCCATTGTCACGGCGGAAATCGGCGATGGTCTTGAAGTCTGGCGCCAGACGGCCGACGAGCCACATCAGTTCGACGTTGCGTTGGCACTCTCGCTCGAGTCGACGACTGGACTGGACCCGATTTAAGTAGCCGTAGATGTAGATCTTCAGCAGCACGGCCGGGTGATACGACGGGCGGCCGGTAGCTGCTGGTGCCGCCTTCTCAAATCCCAGCGATTCCAAGTTGAGCTCGTCGACGAATGCGTCGATTATGCGCACCGGGTTGTCGTCGGCGATGAAGTCATCCAGGCATTCCGGGATCAACGCTACCTGCTGCCGGTCCTGACCTTCGATGAATCGGGGCATGTCGACTCCCGTTATCGAGATACCAAACTCTATCTAGATCACCGTAGCGGCGTCAAAGAGTTTTCACACAGCCTCGGTCGGGAACGATCATCGACCCGACCGCCCCTCCTTACTGCTCCCCTTCCCCCGTCACTCCCATTACTTCAGTTCTGGAAATTCCACCACGGTGTCATTCGCACGATTGAACACGTTCGTAAACGTGATGACGGCGATGGCCAATGCGATATCCACGACGGCCTCGTCCAGATAACCCGCCGCGCGCAAGGCCATGAATTGCTCGGCGTCGAGGGTGCCTCGGCCTTCTTGAAGGTGCCGGACAAATTGGATCAGCGCATCGCGCTTTGCATCGCCGGTCGGCTGCAGCGCCCTGATGGCGCGCACGGTGTCCACGGGCAGGCCGGATGCCTTGCCCGCCAAGCTGTGTGCAGCGACGCAGTAGTCACAACCGGCAATCGCGCTCACCACCAACTTGATGGTTTCGCGGTCCTGCGCGGACAGGACGCCTTGCGCCAGCACCGCGTCGGCGGACAGCATCACCTTAAGTGCGGGCGTATTCAAGGCGCCAATGGCCGCATAGGCGTTGGGGACCATGCCCACCGCTTTGCGGATAGCGGCGAAAACGTCGGCGGTTTCGCCGGAGGCGCTAGCGGCGGCGGGCGTGTTGATACGGGAAGTCATTTTCTTGGTTCCTTTCAAAGTGGTGTTGCTGAAAACCGGCAGCCGTGAACCCGCCGATACAGAGAAATTCAAGTTCTACGCGCAATGGCGGCGTTCAGGCCCAAGGCGATCAGTTCCGCCATGGCCGCCACGACGCCAATTGCCCAAATGGCGCCAGCGCCCAACACGGTGGCACCTAGGGCGCTGCCGATTGAAAATCCGAAATACATCGTCGAGGTGTTAAGCGCTAGCGCAACGGGCGCTTGCGAGGGGACGCCCGCGCCGATAAGCCGTGCCATCTGCGCGGGAAAGAATGACCACACCGTGAAGCCCCACACAGCCACGGCGCTCATGACCAGACCCAACGAAACTCCCGGTGGCAGCACCGTTGCAACGGCCAAAGCCAGGAACGACAACGCCAACAGCACGAGTGACCCGCGCACCACCGTGCCAGCCCCGAAGCGATCGTTGAGAACCCCACCGGTCATGACCCCCGCCGCTGCACAAAGCCCCCAGAGCGAGACAGACGCTGTGATCTCCAATGGGCCAAAGGCCAACACGGCGCTCAGATACTCGGCGATATATGGGTAGGCAGCAAAGGCGCCGATTGACCAGAACAGGCTGACCGCCAGCAAGCGCAACACGGAACGCTGCGCCACCACCGAGACACGTTCGCGCAAACTGGCCACCGCGATGCCCTGCCCCGCGTCACGGTCGATGCCAGTCAAAATGCCTGCAATGGCCACCAGGCTCATCGCGCCGACCAGCAGAAAGGTTGCCCGCCAGCCGAACGCGTGGCCGATCAGTCCGCCAAGTGGCAGACCCAGTGCGATGGCCAATGTCTGCCCCCCGCTGACAATGGCAAGCGCACGCCCCCGCATCGTGGGTGGGACGATGACGCCGGCCAGGCCATTGGCGGCGGGCACATATAGCCCCGCCGCAATGGCCATCAGCACGCGCGCGGCGATCAGCACGGTGAACGACGAAGACAGCGCGGCCACGACGTTGCCAATGGCGAACAGGGCCATCGCAATCAGCAGCACCTGCTTGCGGGCCATGCGGCCGGTCGCCACGGTGGTCACCGGCGACGACAATGCCAGCACCAGCGTGAACACGATCACCAACAGCGCGATGGTGGGCACGGGCAGCGCAAAGTCCTTCGCCATGACCGGCAGCAAGGGCGCGATCATGAAGCCTTCGGTGCCAATGGCGAACGTTCCCAAGGCCAGGAATCCCGCCGGTAGCAACACCGTGCGCGAATTGTTGGCAAGCGTTGCGGTCATGACGCAACTCTCCTACAAGTGCAGTCTGTGCGGGCACGAGCCCGCCTGTCAGGCGTCTTAGACGGGGATGGGATTGGCGGCGATTTCAGTGTTGAAACCGTCAATCAGCTCATGTTCGCCAATGCCGGGGTTGTCGCGCAGGGCACGAATCGCCTCAACAAATACTTCCGGTGCGTCGGTCGCCAGCCCCTTCATCGTTTCGGCGATGAAGGCGTCCAGCGGCATGGCGCGAGGGTCACCGCTCTTTTTGATCAGGTCGGTGTCGACCCACGGAGGCGCGATTTCCTGGACGGACACGCTCGTGCCTTTGAGCATGAAGCGTTGCGACAAGGCATACGAGTGCAGCGCCGCCTTCGAAGCGGAATAGACGGCATTGGTGGCGATAGGCACGTAGGCCAGGACCGAGGTGTTGTGAATGATCGTCGCGCGCGGCTGCGTCTTCAGATGTTCGATCAGCGCAGAGGTCAGCCGGATAGGGCCAAGCAGGTTCGTGTCGAGAATCTGGCGCGACACGGCATCATCGATTCGGCCCGAGGGATCGTCGAACGGCATGATCCCCGCATTGTTGATCAGTACATTCAGCGTCGGGTAGTCGCGGATCAGTTGCGCGGCAACGCGGTCGATGTCGGCCGCATCCGAGATGTCCAGGGCGATGCCCTCGATCCCCGGATGGGCGGCGGCCACTTCATCCAGCAGGGCCTGACGGCGCCCGGCGATGATGACCTTGTTACCCAGGGAATGAAACTGTTCGGCAAGCGCGCGGCCAATGCCCGAGGTGCCGCCCGTGATAAAGATTGTGTTGCCCGTCATCTGCATGATTTGTCCTTGTGTGGCGCCTGGATGGCGCCTTCGATGGACGTACTATGCGCGGGTCGGGTGAAGTCTCAAATGCCATAGATCCGTCAAAAACGGACACCGGTTATAAGCAGGCCGCCCAAGGTCACTTAGGCGGCGTCGCGGTCTTGCATCGACACCAGGCTCCGCTTCACGCTGGCCGGGGGCTGGCCAAGGTTGCGCAGGAAGGCGCGCCGCATTCGGTCACGGTCAGCAAAACCCGTGTCACGCGCCACGATTTCCAAAGGGTGACGACCGTCTTCCAACATGACGCGCGCAGCCTCCAAGCGCAGCATTTCCACGGCTTTGGCCGGAGACCGCCCGGTTTCTTCGCGAAATACCCGGCTGAACTGACGCGGTGAAAGGCTGGCAGCCTCGGCAAGCTCTTCGACAGACAAGGGATTGCGCAGGTTTTCACGGGCGTAGGCCAGCGCGCGCTTTACCCGGTCAGAGCGAGGCTCCAGCGCAAGCATCGCCGAAAATTGCGATTGCCCGCCGTGGCGACGATGGTAGACGACAAGCCTACGAGCCAGTGCCCGGGAAAGCGCAGCCCCATGGTCGTCCTCGATCAGCGCAAGCGTCAGGTCGATGGCCGATGACATTCCCGCCGACGTCCAGATGTTGCCGTCACGGATGAAAATTCGGTCCTCTTCGACCCTGACCTTCGGAAAGCGCGCCCGAAGCGCCGGCGCATGCGCCCAGTGCGTGGTGGCGGTACGGCCGTCAAGCAGACCGGCGTGCGCTAGTACAAAAGCGCCTGTGCATACCCCAGCCACCCGGCGGGCTTGTTCCCCCGCACGGGCGAGATACGCACGCAGCCCGGGCGAAATATCCTGGGGCGCCAATTGGCCGGCAACCATCAGGGTATCGGGTATGACACCTAGCGGCGTTGTTTCGATACCTGCGTTCATGGACGACCTGACCGTGCCGCCTTTTTCAGAGAGCACCGTCAGCCGATAGCCCTTATCGCCCAGCTCAGTATTGGCGAGCTCAAAGGCAGAGAGCGCCGCCAAACCCATCAGCTGGAAGCCATCTTCCAGGATTAAACCAACGTGCCGCATCATGCTTCCTTTTCAGGCAATGAAAGATCAGCTTAATCCGGCACGGGGAACGGCATCCACGTTGTTGAAAAATATCGGCCCACTTTGTTGCGCCATTTGGACGTCGAAAGCCATCCTTCGTTATTCCTGTTTCCGGCAATCGCGCAGCAGCGCATAAAGCCCCGCCGCACCAAAAGCCGCCATACCCAGGCCCACGCTGACGAATAGCCCGGTCTGCGTGGTGGCGATCAGCCCCCCACCCAATGCCACCACCGTGCGCGCCAAGGCCCCCGCCAACGGTACCGCCATCTTTCCGGTGCCTTGCGCGGCGCAGTACTGGGTGAATCCAAGCCCGAAGAAGCCAAAAAAGGGGCCAACATGGCGCAGGTAAACGCTTCCCGTCGCCACACTTTCGGGGTCCGTCAAAAACGCGCCCAGCCATAACTCGGGCCATATCGCAACCACCAACCCAATAGTCTCGGCAACGCCGAACCCCAGACAGGCTGCGATCAACGCGGCGCGGCGTGCGCGATCGATCCTGCCTGCCGCCGCGTTGGTGCCAATCAGGATCGCGGCAGGCCCGCCGATGCCGAAACTGAGCGGCACCAACAAGAATTCCAATCGCGCAGCCGCACCGTATCCGGCCACGGCCGCCAGACCGTACGCCCCAACGTAGCCGGTAACGATAGCGATGGTGAGATTGGTACTTGACGCGATAACGGCCGACACGCCGCCGACCTTGAGAATTTCGGCAAATAGCCGACGTTGCAGCCGCACCGGTCTGGCGGCCGGCTGCAGCACCCCTTGGCCACGCCAAAGATATATTGCGAAAACCAGGCTACCAACGGCGTAATACAAAACCATTGCCAACGCGCCGCCTGTCACGCCCAGCCCCTGAAAGCCTGCCGCGCCAAAGATCAGCAGCCACGATACCGGTATCAGGATGACGCCGCCGCCGCACACCACCCGCATCGGCAAGCGCACATTGCCACTGCCCCGAATGAGCGCCAGCAGTGCATTGAACAGCCATATCAGCGGTGCGCCGCCAAAGACGACGGCGGCATAGTGGTCGGCGTGCGCAAGCGCTTCGCCGCTAGCTCCCATGGCACTGAACGCCGCAGAGCCAAAAGCCAAGACGAGCCCTGCCGTGACAAGCCCAAACGCCACCGCAATGGCGACAGCATGCCAAACCAGCGCGTTGGCTTGCACGCGGTCGTTGCGCCCCAGCGCCCGCGCAACCGCGCCAAGCATTCCCCCACCGACCGCGCCGGTCGCAAGCGCCGTCGTCAATGCCAGCAGTGGAAACACAACCGACACGCCAGCGAGCACGTCTTCACCGAGCTGGGAGAGAAACCACACCTCCATCAGTCCAACAAACGTTTGGCTGAGCATCACCAGCAGTGTCGGGCCGGCAAGCGACAACATCACAGGCAAAATCGGGGCGGTCAGCAGGCGCTCGGTCTGGACGTCACGGCTGCGGGAATCGGTCTGCGCGGTCATGACGGCACTCGAAGACGGTTCTGGGCGGGCGCAGAATAGGCCAATGTCGTGTTGGCGGGAATGTCGAATACACGGCAATTCGCGCCATGCTGATAGCCAGATGCGAAAAAATGGGGTCAGGCTGGACTCACCCGGATTTCCCCGGTTGCTCAAACCAGCCCACATCTGACTCATGCGCCCACGCGCTGAAGCGTCTTCAGTTTCAAGCCATGTGCAGTAGCAGCTTGCCCACGGTGAAACGGCTTGCCATCTCTACGGGGGCCCTTGCGGCTTCGGCAAGTGGATACTCGCCTCCGATAAGCACTCTGAGCTTGCCTTCGGCTATCCAATCGAATTTCCGCTACCGGCCGAGGTTGTGTGAGAACTCACCGTGCTGAGGGTCATGTCGGAAGTTGGCCTCTCAGATCAACTCAGGATCGACGATCGGAGTTGAGGGAAGGGTTTGAACACCCTCGAAAACAAGTCCATCACGAGTTTTCACACAGTCTCGGCCGATAACGGACATAGCCTAGGGCAAGCAAATCGTCGGCCAAAGGCTGTATGGCTCCGCCAGCACCGTCAAAAAGGCGAACTTTGACATAAAAATCAGCAGTTCAAGAGTACCTCTTATCAAAAAGGCGAACTTCTAGCTTCCAATGAATCGCCGCGCCTCCTACGGTCTAAAAGGCGAACTTTATTCTCGCTGCTCAAACCTGGG
>JAEYVD010000835.1 GCA_023432075.1 Pseudomonadota bacterium
GCAACCTGCTGCGCGCGCCGCGCAACGTCTTCGTGTTCTTCTTCGACCGCCTGCTGGACGGCGCCGAGAAAGGCAAGCCCGCCCAGCGGTCCGACTACATCGGCAATGCCGAATGGGTCATCCACGAATCCCAGGCCCGCGGCTCGCGTATCCTGCTGTGGACCTCGCTGCTGGCCACGATGGGCCTGCTGATATGGGCGGGATTTGGCAGCATCGATGAAGTGGTCCGCGGCGAAGGCAAGGTCGTGCCGTCCCGCCAGGTGCAGATCATCCAGAGCCTGGACGGCGGCATCGTCGAGGAGATCCTGGTGCGCCCCGGCCAGGAAGTCGAGGCCGGCGAAATCCTGCTCAAGATCGATTCCACCCGCTTTAACTCGTCGCTGGGCGAGAACAACGCCGAATACCTGTCGCTGCTGGCCAAGGCGGCCCGCCTGAAGGCGCTGGCCACCGGCGATCCGTTCGTCACGCCCGAGGAAGTGCTCAAGCAGGCGCCCGGCCTGGCTGAGATGGAGCGCAACGCCTGGCAGGCGCGCACCACGGAACTGAACGCCACCGTCAACGTGGCCCGCGAACAGCTTAAACAGCGCCAGGAAGACCTGCGCGAAACCATCGCCAAGCGCGACCAGGCGTCGGCCAGCTGCGGCCTGACCTCGCGCGAACTGCAGGTGACCCGGCCGCTTCTCAAGAGCGGCGCCGTGTCCGAGGTTGATTTGCTGCGCCTGCAGCGCGACGTGGCCCGCTATTGCGGCGAACAGAAAGGCGCCGAGGCGCAGATCGACCGCTTCCAGGCGTCCATCAAGGAAGCCGAAAGCAAGATCCAGGAAGCCGAGCTGAACATCCGCAACCAGGCCCGCAGCGAGCTCTCGGAAACCAACACCAAGCTGGCGACCCTGCGCGAAGGCAAGGCGGCGCTGGTCGACCGGGTCAAGCTGGCCGAAGTGCGCGCCCCGGTGCGCGGCACCGTCAAGACCCTGTTCAACAACACGGTCGGCGGCGTGGTGCAACCGGGCAAGGACATCATCGAAATCGTCCCCAAGGACGACACGCTGCTGCTCGAAGTGCGCATCCAGCCGCGCGATATCGGTTTCCTGCACGCGGACCAGAAGGCCGAGGTCAAGTTCACGGCCTACGACTTTGCGATCTACGGGGGCCTGGAAGGCCGCGTGGAACAGATCGGCGCGGACACCGTCACCGACGAGAAAGGCAATTCCTACTACGTCGTGCGCGTGCGCACGGACCGCAGCACGGTAGGCGACAAGCTGTTGCCCATCATCCCCGGGATGGTGGCGGAGGTTCATATCCTGACAGGCAAGCGCACGGTGCTCCAGTACCTGCTCAAGCCCATTCTGCGGGCGAAGGCCAACGCCTTCACCGAACGTTAATGGAGAGCTTCAAGGCCTTATGAAACCCATTCCCGTCCTGTTGATTACGCACGACGACCTGCTTTGGCAGCACTGGCGCGCGCTTGACCCGGCGCGCTGGATGGCGGCCCGCGGGCGAGGCCTGGCGGATCTGCAACGCTGGCGAGAACAAGGCCGCACGCTGGCGGTGCTGGACGCCGACGTGCCCAAGCTGCCCGCCTGGCACGATCCGTTCTGGACGCCAACACTGGCCGGCCTGCACGTCGTGGTCGCCAGCGCCAGCCCCAACGATGAACAAGGCACCCAGGCGCTGGGCGCCGGCGCGCACGGCTACTGCCACAGCTATGCGCCGGCCGCCGCGATGGCCCAGGCCCTGGAAGTCGTCGCCTCCGGCGGCATCTGGATGGGACGCTCCCTGGTGTCGCGCCTGCTCAAGCTCGTCACCGAACGCGCGCAGGACGCACATGCCTGGGACGGCGGCCGGCTCACCGAACGCGAAATCACCGTCGCGCGCTACGCCGCCAGCGGCCAGTCCAACGCCCAGATCGCCGAGGCGCTTGGCATCACCGAACGCACGGTCAAGGCGCACCTGTCGGCCGTTTTCGACAAGCTGGGCGTCACCGACCGCCTTCAGCTCGCCCTGCTGGTGCACGGCATTTCGGCGCCCTCCGACGCGCGCAGCAAAATCACCGCGTAAACCTGTCCTCAAGGACAATACCCGCCGCCAGCGGCGACCCGTAGTATCTGGCCATCTTGGATAACTCCCTGAAACGGAACCAACATGGCCAACTCCTCTCCCGCAGTCGTCAACGAAATCTCCGGTCGCGCATGGATACGCAATAGCGACGGTTCCCTGACCGAACTGCATCAAGGCAGCAAAGTCCCCGCCGGCAGCGACGTCGTCACTGCCTCGGGCGCCACGGTTTCGCTTCAGGTTGAAAACGGCATGCCGATCGTGATCGGCGAAGGCCGCGAAGTCGCGGTCAACAGCGACATGACCGGCCCGCTGGCCGACCCGACCGAAGCCGCGGTTGCGCCGCCCTCGGGCACCGATTCGGACCGCCTGCTGGCCGCACTGCAAGCCGGCCGCGACCCGTTCGACGAACTCGACCCGACGGCCGCCGTCGTGGCCGGCGGCGGTGAAGCCGGCGGCAGCAGCTTCGTCCGCCTGGCCCGTATCCTGGAAACCACCAGCCCGCTGGACCTGGCCTACCCGAATCCGGCACGCGGCGACGACACCGCGCCCCGCGTCTCCGGCGCTGCCCTGACCGCCGACGATGGCGCCGCGGCCGCCGTCACGCCCACCACGCCGACGACGCCCACCACCCCCACGACCCCGACCACGCCCACCACGCCCGTCAACAACGCGCCCAACGCGCTGGACGACGCCGGCACGGGCGACCAGAATTCGCAAGTGCGCGGCAACCTGCTGCGCAACGACTCCGATCCCGACGGCGACCCGCTCGCGATCACCTCGATCAACGGCCGGCCGATGGAGCCGGGCGGCATTACCGTCCTGGGTTCCACGGGCGGCACGTTCGTCGTCCAGCCTGACGGCAGCTACGTCTTCACCCCGGGCGGCCAGTACAACCACCTGGCCGTGGGCGAAACCGCCACCAGCACCATCTCTTACACGATCACCGACCCCAGCGGCGCGACCTCCACCGCGACCGTTGTCGTGACCATCACCGGCACCAACGACGGCCCGGTTTCGTCCGCCCTGACCGACCAGTCCGGCGTCGACGCCCAGACCGACGTGCGCTATGACGTGTCGGACCGCTTCTCCGACCCGGACACCAGCGACAAGCTGACCTACTCGGCCACCGGCCTGCCGCCTGGCCTGGCCATCGACCCGAACACCGGCATCATCACCGGCACGATCGACCATTCCGCCTCGCAAGGCGGCGACAACGGCGTGTACACCGTCGTCGTGACCGCGACGGACCCGTCCGGCGCCTCGACCTCCCAGGAATTCAAGTGGGACGTCGCCAACCCGGCTCCGACCGCCGTCAACGATAGCGGCACCACCGACGAAGACACGTCGCTCAGCGTCAACGCGCAGGACGGCGTGCTGTCCAACGACACGGACCCCGACGGCGACACGCTGACCGTGTCGCAGGTCAACGGCACCGCCGCCAACGTGGGCACGGCCGTGACCGGCTCGAACGGCGGCACGTTCACGCTGAACGCCGATGGTTCGTACAGCTTCAACCCGGGCTCGACGTTCCAAAGCCTGGCCGCCGGCCAGACCGCGACCAGCTCGATCACCTACACCGTCTCAGACGGCCAAGGCGGCACGTCGACGGCCACCCTGACGGTCACCGTCACGGGCACCAACGACGCCCCGACGCTGACGCCGGAAGTCACGCTGGCCAACCAGTCCGGCAACGACAGCGATGCCATCACCCCGGTCGACGTTTCCGGCCAGTTCCGCGACGTCGACAACGGCGATTCGCTGACCTACTCGGCCACCGGCCTGCCGCCCGGCCTGACGATCGATCCGGACACCGGCATCATTTCCGGCACGCTGGACAAGTCCGCCTCGCAAGGTGGCGACCAGGGTGTCTACACGGTCACCGTCACGGCCACCGACAAGAGCGGCGCCTCGGTGTCGCAGGATTTCTCGTGGGACGTCAAGAACCCGGCCCCGACCGCCGACAACGACCAGGGCGAAACCAACGAAGACACGACGCTGAACGTCACCGCCGATAACGGCGTGCTGGCCAACGACGTGGATCCGGACGGCGACGCGCTGCACGTCTCGCTGGTCAACGGCCAGGCGGCCAACGTCGGCACGTCTGTCGCCGGCCTGGGCGGCGGCACGTTCACGCTGAACGCCGACGGTTCCTACACCTTCAACCCCGGCGCCGACTTCCAAAAGCTGGCGGAGGGCGAACGCGCCACCAGCTCGATCACTTATACGGTCTCGGACGGCGAAGGCGGCACCAGCACTGCCACGCTGACGGTTGCCATCTTCGGCACGAACGACGCGCCCACTGCCGTGCCCCTGGACAACCAGAGCAGCATGGACGGCGACGCCGTCAACTACAACATCGCCGGCTTCTTCAGCGACGTGGACAACGGCGACGCGCTGTCGTACACGGTCGACTACCTGCCTGGCGGCCTGACCTTCGACGGCGCAACTGGCACGTTCTCCGGCACGTTCACGAACTGGGTCTCCGATCACACCAATACGGGCGTGAAGGGCGAATACCTCATCAACGTGACGGCCACCGACAAGTCTGGCGCCACCGTGACCCAGAGCTTCATCTGGAAGGTGGGCAACCCCGAGCCGATCGCCGCTGACGACAACAACGCCACCACCGAAGACAATGTGCTGGTGGTCGACCATCGCACCGAAGGCGTGCTGGGCAACGACACCGATCCGGACGGCGATCCCCTGCACGTTTCTCACGTCAACGGCAATGCCGCGGGCGTGGGCACCGCCGTGGCGGGTTCCAATGGCGGCACCTTCACGCTGAACGCCGACGGCACGTACACGTTCAACCCGGGCACCTCGTTCCAGAATCTGGGCGCGAACCAGACGGCCACCACCTCGATCACCTACACGGTTTCCGATTTCCAGGGCGCCACCAGCACGGCGACGCTGACGATCACCGTCACGGGCACCAACGACACCCCGATCCTGACCCCGGGCGTGACCCTGGACGATCAGGCTGGCAATGACGGCCAGGCCATCACCCCGGTCGACATCTCCGGCCAGTTCTCGGACGTGGACAACGGCGATGTGCTGACCTATTCGGCCACCGGCCTGCCGCCCGGCCTGAGCATCGATCCGAAGACCGGCATCATCACCGGCACGATCGACAAGTCGGCTTCGCAAGGTGGCGATTCTGGCGTCTACGCCGTCACCATCACGGCCACCGACAAGGCCGGCGCCTCCGTGTCGCAAGACTTCTCGTGGGATGTGAAGAACCCGGCCCCGACCGCGGTTGCTGACGACGGCGCGACCAACCAGGGCGTGAGCCTGAACGTCACCGCCCAGAACGGCGTGCTGTCCAACGACACCG
>JAEYVD010000029.1 GCA_023432075.1 Pseudomonadota bacterium
CCCGCCTGCGCCGCCTTCATCTCCATCAGCAGGCTGTGCAGCATTTCCGTGGACAGCCCGTGCAGCACCAGCCGGTAGCCCGCGCGCAGCGTGGACATCGGCACCAGCGGATGGTTGTTGTTGACCAGGATGAGGTGCTGCGGGGCCCCCAGCAGCTTGGCCGCATAGATGCCCACAGTCTCATCGAGCTGAAGCGAATTGGCCGCGCGCCAGAAATCGTTGTCGGTCAGCAAAAGCTGGTAGAGCGGCGTGAACAGCTCGATGGCGCTTTGCAGGTCCAGGAAGTTCAGCTTGCCCTGCGGCATGTCCTCCAGCCGGATCGGCGGGTCGCGCAGCATGGAGAAGTCCACCGTCTGCGGGGCATGCATTTCCACGCCCGCATCGCGCAGCGCCTGGTTCAGCCGGATGACGAAGTTAAAGAGATTCAGGTCGTGCTTGACGAACAGATCGTCCTTCAGATCGTCGATCGTCATCGGCTCAAGCGGCGTTGTGCTGATGGGCACCGGCGAATTCGCGGCGATGAACGCCAGCGCCTGCGCCCCCAGATGGAAGTGCCGCAGGATCAGCCAGTTGGCCTCGGGCGAGACGAACCGCTTCAGGCCCCAGGCCAGAATGCGGTGCAGCAGCCGCGAGTGCGACCAGCGGCGCGGCAGGAACGTCTTGACGACCTGGATCACGATGATGAAGGCGCGCGCGATCGGCCGCAGGAACGGCAGCAGGTATTGGCGCGACGCGCAGCTGGAATCCGTCAGCCAGGCCTTCTTGACCTTGTCCGGCAGCGGCGTGCTGCGGTCCAGGTAGAGGGCCAGCCACGGGCTCGGATCTGCCGGATCGTGTTCCCGGGCTAGGAATTCGGGTTCCTTCTTCATGCCGCGTCCGCCTCCATCACGTGATGAAACTGCATCAGGTAAAGCGCCGCCGTGCGCCGCGCGGTGTCGACGATACGCTGTTCGGCGCGTCCATCCTCGTCGCAATCGAGCGCCAGCTCCACGGCTGACAACCACCGCGCCAGATGGTGCTCATCGTTGTGGCCGTGGTATTCCAGGAAGCGGAACGCATCGGGCGGCAGGTTCAGGCTGGCCTTGAGCAGCGGCAAGAGCGCAGGCACGATGCGTTGCCCGGTGCCTTCGATGATGTAGATTGCGCCCAAAAGTCCGATGGGATCGCGCGTGGCGGCCAGGCTGTGCAGATAGGCATTCAGCGCTTCGCCGCCCGGATTGCGGCGCAAGGCGTCGATACTGTCCACCGCGCCGCCGGCGTTGCGATAGTCCTGGAACAGGATCTGAAAGTCGTTCTGCTCCTCGCCCGCGTGCATGTCGATCAGTGCGGCCAGCGGCGCGTATTGCTCGGTGAGCGACGCGGCGCCCTCGCGCATCCACTTGCTGCCTTCGCGCACCTGCGGAATCCAATTCTCCATCCACGCCAGGTAGTCCGCGGTCTGGAACTGCCGGTTGCGCAGACGCCGGATCACCGGCGTGCGCCACACGCGCGAGCGGTAGTCGTGCCAGATCGCCGCCAGCTCGGTCAAGAGTTGTCCCAGGCCTTGCGGCGCCATGTCGGGATCATGCGGCGGCGCGATCGCGTCGGCATCGACGGACCCCGCATCCTCGCGCGCCGCCGCGGCGGGCGAAGCAGCCGCCACCGCGGGTGTTGCGTGCACCGCTTCGGCTTCCAGCAGCATGTAGGCCGCCATGAAGCGCCCGGATTCCGGGATGTAGCAGAAGATCTGCTCGCCCGGCTTGACCTCGCGCGTCTCCAGGAACTCGGCCAGCATGATCATGATGGATGCGGCGCCCGTGTTGCCGCGCCAGGCCAGGTTGCTGAACCAGCGCTCGCGCGGGATCACCAGCCCGGCCTTTTCCATCAGGTCTTCCACGACAGGAATGAACTTCTCGGACGAGTAATGGCACAGGAAATGATCGACCTGGTCCGGGTCCACCCATCCGTCGCGCACCAGCTTGGCGTACTCATGGATGCCGATGTCGAACAGATGCGGCAGAAGGCGGATGTCCTGGCGCAGCGACAGCGCGCCGTCGGTTTCGGCCTCGTTCCACGAGGGGTAGTCAAGATGACCCTTGCTCCGGTCGGCGGACAGCCCGAGCTGCATGCACACCGGATAGTCGCCCGAGAACGAGCGCTGATGCACCCACTTCAGGCGCAGCCGCACACCCTGCGAGGCCCCGGGCAGCGGCCGACCGCTGTTGCCCAGCAACACCGCGCCGGCCCCGTCCGACAGCATCCAGCGCAGGAAGTGCGCGTCGAAGTCCGCGTCGTAGCCACGCGCGGCAAAACGCGAGCGCTTGAACAAGCGCGACGGCAGCTCGCTGGCGACCGCAAGGGCGCTGGCGTGCGCGCCCAGTTCCACGCCTTGCGCGGCCGCCTGGATCGCCGACACACCTGCGGCGCAGATGCCATGCACCGACAGCGTTTCCATGGGCGGCGCGGCCAGCTCGCCCTGGATCATGTTGGAAAATCCGGGCATCAGCGCGTCGCCGCCAGACGAACCGCTGGCCAGCATCGATATGGCCGACAGGTCGGTGTCGTGGCGCCGCAGGCAATCGCGGATGGCGTTGGCGGCCAGCTGCGCATTGGAAAACACGGTCGCGCCCTCGGGATCGATGGCGTAGTAGCGCTGCTTGATGCCGTTCTCGGCCAGGATGCGGCTCTTGATCCGGCTGGACATGCGGTTCAGCGGGGCGATGTAGTCATCCATGGCCTCGTTGGACACGGGCTCGCCCGGCATGAAATAGCCGGCGCTCTCCAGGTAGACACGATGAAACGCAATGGGCATGACGGATCTCTGGTTGAAAAGGGGGGAGTGCGGCGCTAGCGGACGTGCTCGGGCGCCATGCAGGAACGGCTGCGGAACCTGGGGACGAAGGCGCCCAGCACGAACACGCGAAACATGTAAGGCACGAGGCCGCGTTCATTCAATTCGGCGCGCACGTGGCCGCGGTAGTGGTCGCGATGCAGGCGGGTCAGTTCAGACCAGTGCGCGCGCGGATGCTCGTGATGCGCGGTATGCAGGCCAATGTTGAAGAGCAGCGGATTGACCAGCCCCTCGAAGTTGCGCGCGTAGTTCAGGCCCGCCACCTGCCGCGGCCCGCCGTCCGCATGCGCGTGCTGCAGATAGTTGGTGGCCAGCAGCCAATGCAGGCCGTGAAGCTGCGGCACGATCACGAACACCAGCGCCTTCGCGGGATTCACGGCGATCAGCCCGGCCCACAGTCCCAGCCACGCGCCGTACTGCGCCATGCAATAGCGCCAGGCGCCGGGCCAATGCCGGCGCAACCGGGCGAGCCAGGCAAAAAACAGCGGATACAGCACCCAGGCCGCCTGCAGCGGATGGATGAGGTAGCCCCAAAGATGGTTCGTGTCGCCGCCAAAGCGGTAGGTGCGCGCCACATCGCGCGCGCCGTGCTTGAAGCGGTGGTGGTTGGCGACATGAGCCGGATAGAACACGAACGTGGGATGGCCCTGCAACAGCGTGATCCAGAAATCGGTGATGCGGTTGGCACGGCGGCCGCGCCACATCCTCAAGTGCGTGTGATTGTGATGGATGACGCCGATGCCCAGCGTCAGGAACAGCATCAGCGCGTAGGCCGGCCACCAGAACCCGTGGAACCACTGCCAGGCGGCAAGCAGGGGCAGCGCGGCCAGGTAGGCCAGGCTCTGCCAATCGCGCCGATTGCGCAGCGCGGGCAGCGTGCGCCGCGGGCCCAAGCTTGGCGCCACTATGCGGAGCCTCGCAGGCCCGCGCCGGAATCGCGCTGGCGGTGGGCCTGCAACTGGCGTTCGGCGGCGTCCGCCCCCAGCCGCGTGCGGAACAGGCGATCCATGAAGGTGAACTGGAAGCCGTAGTTGCCGTTGTAGCAGGCATGGTGCAGATGGTGCCGGCGGCTGGCGGCAAACCAGTGCGCGTACGACACCTTAGGAAAGAAATCGTAGTTGGCGTGACCGATGCAATTGAAGAACAGGCTGAACAGCGGCACCGACAGCAGCGACCAGAAGCTGAAATCATGCACCACCATCGGCAAGAGGATCACGTTGCCCAGCATCAGCGCCTCGATGGGATGAAAGCTGTAGGTCGAGAACGGCGTGGTCACGACCGAGCGGTGATGCGGCTGGTGAAACCGGCGCAGGAGCCGCGTATGCAGCAGCCGGTGGTTGATCCAGAAATGCACGTCGTTCCAGGCCACGAGCGCCAGGATTTCCAGCACGATCTGCTGCCAGCTCGCGTCCGGGTCCAGGCGCGCCCACCCCAGCTGCAAGAGGCCCCACGGGAAGATCATGCCGGTGCCGAACAGCAGGATCGACAGGCCCGACTGCGCCAGCTCGCGCCGCAACTGTCCCGGCGCCAGGGGCCGCGGATCGAGCGGCCGGCCCAGGCCCAGGGCCGGCAGGATGTGCCGCGTCAGTAGCCACGTGGCCGCGCCAAAGACCAGGTAGATGCCGCCGAAGAAGAGCAGCCCCGCCAGCATGACCTGCCAGGCGGACAAGGCTTCAAAAGCTTGGCCCATGAAGGTTTTGTTTCATCCCGAAGAATGGCCGCATCATAAGCAATCCGTCAGCTTCCCGGTAGGCCAAGTATTACCAATTGAATCTGGACGCCACAAAGCGCTCATGCCGCGCGCAGCACGGCCTCGCCCGCCGGAAATTGACGATCCAGCCCGTCAACGGCGGCCTCCAGTTGGGCCGCGAGCGCCGCGCTGGCCGGCAGCATGGGCAGACGCAGTTCGTTCGACAACAGACCTTGCCGGCCAAGCTGCGCCTTCAGCGGCCCCGGGTTCGGCTCTCCAAATGCCAGCCGGATTACCGGCGCCAATGCATGGAACAGGGTCCTGGCTTCGTCCAGCCGCTGCGCCCGCACCGCGCGGTGCATGGCCACGAAAAGATCGGGACGCACGTGCGCGGCGGCGGCGATCATCCCGGTTGCGCCCAGGCACATCGCGGACAGCGATTGCAGATCTTCGCCCGCCAGCACGTTCATCTGACCATCGGCAATCAGCGCCACCGTCTTTTCCAGGGATCCGCCGCAGTCCTTGATGGCGGCAATATTCGGATGCGCCGCCAGCCCGAGCAGCGTGGCCGTGTCCAGCGTGGTGCCGGTCCGGTACGGAATGTCGTAGAGCACCAGCGGAAACCGCGAGGCATCGGCCAGGCAGCGGAAGTAGGCGGCAGCCCCTTCCTGGCCCGCGCGCACGTAGTACGGCGCGGGCGCCAGGATGCCGGCCAGGGGCCGCGTGCCGAAAGCCGATAGCCGCTGCAGCACATGGCCCTGATGATTGCCGGCCAGTCCCATCACGATGGGCAGCGTGCCGGCCTCGGCCAGCACCGCGTCCAGCACGGCGAGCTGCTCGGCATCGTCCAGGGCCGCCGCCTCGCCGGTGCTGCCGCACACGACCAGGCCGTCCACGCCCGCCGCCAGATAGTGACGCACGAGGCGGCGCAGGGCTCCGCCGTCGACATGGCCGCCCGAAAACGGCGTGACCAGGGGCACCCAGACGCCCTGGAACAGAGATTGATTCGATTGCATGAGAACACTCCTTCGTATGGACCGTTGGGGGGACCGTACAGAAGTGCTCGGGATATCAGTGGGGGTGCGCGCGGGTGCGCCAAAGCGCTGCCGGCAGGCCGCTGTTCCGTCGCCCATCTGACGGAACAGCATGCTCCGGTCAGATGAGCGGCTGTTTTTTGGATTTCAGGCCGGCGGCAGCCAGCACCACGCCAAGGGCGCGGAGGTGGCTAGCAGTCTGGTGGGCCTGATGAATCATGAATGAGCGGG
>JAEYVD010000096.1 GCA_023432075.1 Pseudomonadota bacterium
ATCAGTTAGACTTGGACGCCACAGGATCTCACACCATGCCGCGCCCAATCTCCGCTACCGTTTCCGTTTCTGCCCTTGCGCACAACCTTGACGCCGTGCGCCGCCACCTGGACCAGACCGCCGCCGCTGCCGGCGGGGTGCCGCCATCGATCTGGGCCGTCATCAAGGCCAACGCCTACGGACACGGCATCGAACAGGCGGTGGCCGGCTTTTCCAAGGCGCAGGGCCTGGCCATGCTCGACCTCGAAGAGGCCGTGCGCTGCCGCGAGGCCGGCTGGGGCGGGCCGATCCTGCTGCTCGAAGGGTTCTTCAACCCATCCGACCTGGACATCGTCGACCGCTACCACCTCAGCACCACCGTCCATCAACGCGATCAGCTCGATATGCTGGCCCGCGCCCGCCTGTCGCGCCGCGTGGACATCATGCTCAAGCTCAACAGCGGCATGAACCGCCTCGGTTTCACCCCGGCGGCCTTTCCCGCCGCCTTCGAGCGCGCCATGCTGCTTCAACAGCAGGGCACGCTGGGCTCGGTCGGCAAGATGACCCATTTCGCCTGCGCGGACGGGCCGCAGGGCGTGAACGAACAACTCAGCGTCTTCAATTCGGTGACACATAAGCTGCCGGGCGCGATCAGCGTCTGCAACTCGGCCGCCGCCTTGCGCTTTGCCGACATCGCCGTCGGCTCCGAGAGCCAGTCGCACTGGGTGCGCCCGGGCATCTGCCTCTACGGCGCGTCGCCCTTTGCGGACGCCGAAGCTGCGTCGTTCGGGCTCAAGCCCGCCATGTCGCTCAATTCGGAAATCATCGCCGTCCAGGAAATCAAGGCCGGGGACTCGGTGGGCTATGGCGCCTTGTTCCGCGCGGAACGCGCCATGCGCATTGGCATCGTGGCCTGCGGCTACGCCGACGGCTACCCCCGTCACGCCTCCACCGGCACGCCGGTCGTGGTCGCCGGCATCCGTACCCAATTGCTGGGCCGGGTGTCGATGGACATGCTGGTCGTGGACCTGGGGCCCGTGCCGTCCGCAGGCGTTGGCTCGCCGGTTTGCCTATGGGGCGAAGACGGCCCCTCGGTGGATGAAGTCGCCAGCGCGGCCGGCACCATCGGCTACGAATTGCTCTGCGCCCTGGCCCCGCGGGTGCCGGTCACCCGGGATGCCTGACGCGTCCGGTGGGCAAGAATTGCTACGCAAATTACAAGACACACGACGCCGGATGGTGTCTACTTTGAAAACCGGGCGCTCAGGCGCCCGTTTTTGACCAAGAAAACAGACTGCGAGGTTTCATCCCATGAAGGACAAATGTGTGCTCATTACGGGCGCCACCAAAGGCATAGGCTGGGCGCTTACTCAGCGGTTGTCCGACATGGGCTGTCATGTGGTGGGCATTGCGCGCAACACGGCCGACGTCGATTTTCCGGGGTACCTGTACGCCTGTGATCTGGCCGACGCCGGCCGTACCGAAGAAGTCCTGCGCGAAATCCGCGAAAAATTCCCGGTCGACGCCGTCGTCAACAATGTGGGCATCGTGTCGCCGCAGCCCCTGGGCGAAATCGACCTGGCCACGCTCTACAACGTGCTGGATCTGAACGTGCGCGTGGCGGTGCAGGTGACGCAGGCGTTCATCGAATCCATGAAGGCGCGCCGCGCCGGGCGCATCGTCAACGTGGTCAGCCGTTCCATCCACGGCGCGCTGGACCGCACCGCCTATTCGGCCGCCAAGAGCGCGCTGGTGGGCTGCACGCGCACCTGGGCACTGGAACTGGCCGAATACGGCGTCACCGCCAATGCCGTCGCGCCGGGCCCCATCGAAACCGAAATGTTCCGCGCCACCCGGCCCGCCGGCAGCGACAACGAAAAGCGGGCGCTGGCATCGGTGCCCATGAAGCGGCTGGGCACCCCGGCCGAAGTGGCGGCAGCAATTGCCTTCCTGCTGTCGGACGACGCCGGCTTCATTACCGGCCAGGTCCTGGGCGTGGACGGCGGCGGCAGCCTGGCCGGGCGTTCATGAATCCCGGCGCTGCCCGCATGAACAACGCACCTTCGGGTGCGTTTTTTTTGGCCGGCGGTGCTTGCGAACGTTTCGCGCGCGCGTCCCGCCGGGCAGGGGAACCTGTCCAACCGGCCCCGCCATTGTTTGTATAATAATAACTATCATTTCCATTTTGGATGCTCGCCGTGTCGGACCGAGAGCACGCAGTTGCCGCATCGCTTTCCGCCCTGTACACCGCGCACTGCGGCTGGTTGCAGAAATGGCTGAATCGCCGTCTTCAGGACAATCATCAGGCCGCCGACCTGACGCAAGACACCTTCGTGACCTTGATGGTGCGGCGGCAGGCGCTGGCCGACGTGCGCGAGCCGCGCGCATTTCTGACCACCATCGCGCGCGGCCTGCTGGTCGATTTCTGGCGCCGCCGCGACATCGAGCACGCATGGGCCGAGACCCTGGCGGCGCGTCCTGAAGTCACCCACCCATCCCCCGAAGTGCAGGTCCAGGCGCTCCAGGCGCTGGTCGAGATCGATCGCAAGCTTCATCGCCTGGGCGTGCGCGCGCGCGCAGCCTTCCTGATGCATCGCATCCACGGCATGACACATGAGGCAATCGCGGCGCAATTGCGGGTGTCCGAACGGACCGTCCGCAACGACATTGCACAGGCCATGCTGTGCTTTCTGCTCGACACCGACCTGCAGCCGGACGGCTTGTGCCGCGGCACGGCGGGCAGCCGATGAGCGCCGCCGCCGTCGACTCACGCATCCTGGAAGCGGCCGCGCGTTGGTACGCGCTGCTCACCTCGGGCGCGGCCAGCGCGGCGGATCGCGCGCGCTGGCAGGCTTGGCTGGACGCCGATACGGCGCATCGCCAGGCTTGGCAGCGCGTTGAGGACGTGGGCGCGCAATTCGATGCGTTGATCGCGCAGCCGATGGGCCGGGAGGCCAGCGTCGCCAGCCTGAACGCCGCGGCGCAGGGCCGGCGTGAGCGCCGCCGGCTGCTGACGGTTGCGCTGATCGCGGGCGCGGCAGGACTGCTGGGCCTGGGCGCCGCCCAGTCGCCGGTGGGGCGCCGCACCTGGGCGGCCTGGCAAGCGGACCTGGTCACGCCGGTGGGTGGCTCGCACGAGGCCCAGCTTGCCGATGGCACCCGGGTCCGGCTCAATACCGATACTGCGGTGAAGGTGGACTACACCCACGACCAGCGCCGCCTGGTGCTGCTGCGCGGCGAGATCATGATCGCCACCGCGCCCGACCCGGGGCGCGCCTTCTTGGTGGACACGCCCGAAGGCCGGATGCAGGCGCTGGGCACGCGGTTCAACGTGCGCAGCCTCGATGGAGAAACCACGCTGGCGGTTTTGGAGGGCGCGGTGCAGGTGCATTTCACGGGGGCGCCGCCCGCTGGCTATCGGGTCGACGCCGGCATGCGCATGCGCGGCGGCGCGCAAGGCATCGATGCGCCCGCTGCGCTGCGAGCCGCCGACCACAACTGGACGCGCGGCATCGTGCAATTCGAGGAGGCGCCGCTGGCGCAGGTCGTGGCCGAGCTGGCGCGATACCGCCGCGGGCATCTGGGTTGTGCCGACGACGTGGCCGCGCTGCGCGTGACGGGCACGTTCCCGCTGCATGACAGCGATCGCGCGTTGCGCCTGCTGAGCGAAGCGTTGCCGCTGCGCATCAGCCAGCCGATGCCGTGGTGGACGACCCTGCAAGCGCGCTGACGTCCCGCTGTTACAAAATAGTTTGCCGCTTTTGCCGCGCTCATCCGGCCTATGGGCAATTCAACACCCATATCGCGGATTCGTGGCATGACCAACCCCCTGATTGTTTTTCCCCTTCGTCCGATCCGCCGTGCGCGCATCCTTCCGCTGGCGCTCGCCCTTGGCGTGGCGCTGGGCGGCGCGGCGCCCGTCAGCGCCGTC
>JAEYVD010000113.1 GCA_023432075.1 Pseudomonadota bacterium
CCCCGCGGCCCACCTGGGTCGTGGACGACTGGCTCAATCCCGAGGTGCCGGTGCGCGACAACTGGCGCAAGGAGCTGTACGACGCCGCGAAGTTCGATCCGGTCACCGGCAAACAGGTGCTGATCAGTGCTGAGCAGTTCAACGCCACGCTGTGCGCGGCGCCGGACGGTGCGCGGTTCTGGGTGTGGGGCGGGCATGGCGATGGCGCCATCTACCTGCCACTGCAAGGGCTGGCGCCCGTCGTGACGAGCGCCCGGCATGCGATGTGGCGAGTGGATGCTGGCGCGGCGCTCAGGCAGCGGGTTTGTGCCGGAACGCCCACAGCCGGCTAGCGATGAAGGTGCCGAACGCCAGGCCGATCAGGATCAGCGCCAGCAACGTGTCGTAAGGGACGTCGGTGGCGTGCAGCAACCAGGCATAGGCAGATTCGTTGATCGCAAAGCCGATTGCTGAAATAAAAAAGAAACGACGGGCCGCTACGGTCCAGGGTATGGGCGAATGTCGAAACGTGAGCCGATAATGGCCGCTGAAGGACACCACGAAGGCGCTCAGCCAGCCGATCAGGTTGGCCGCCAGCGGCGGTGCGCCGAATGCTTCGACGCAGCTCACGGCAACGGCCCAATGCGTTGCGGCGGCGGCGCAGCCGACGGCGACGAAAATGCTGATTTGCCGGATGAGGGTGCGCATGGGGAATGGGGCGAAGCGCTGAATGGAGAGACGTTGATGAGCAAGCGTGTCGTGGTGTGCGGTGATGATTTTGGCATGAATGCGGACGTCGATGCGGGCATGATTGCGCTGGCGGGCATGCGGCGTGTCAGCGCGGTCAGCTGCCTCTCGCTTGGGCCCACTTTTGCCGCCAATGCGCCCAGGCTGGCTGCGCAGGATGTGGACATCGGCCTGCATCTGAATTTCTCGGAAACGCTCAGCCCGGACGCCGAGCCGCTGCCTTCGCTGCGCGCGTTGATCCTCAAGGGCTATGCGGGCCTGCTCGATGCTAGCTGGATCGATGCGCGGCTCGTTGAACAGTTCGACGCCTTCGAAGCTGCGTTCGGCCGCGCGCCGGACTATGTCGACGGTCATCAGCACGTGCACCAATTGCCCGGCATCCGCAAGCGCGTCCTGGCGCTGCTCGCGCAGCGTTACGGGACGCAAAGGCCCTGGTTGCGCCAGACGGCGCCCGGCATGCTAAGCGGCATTCCGCTGAAAGAATCGTTCAAGGCGCATGTGATCGGCGCGTTGGGCGCGGCGGCGCTGGCGCGCGAGGCCCGTTCGAGCGGCTGGCGGACCAACCGCCGCCTGTTGGGCGTGTATGCGTTCGACGGCGGTCAGCGCCGCTATGCGCAGCTTCTGCAGACCTGGCTATTCAATGCGCGCGAGGGCGACCTCGTCATGTGCCATCCGGCATTGGGCAACGAGCAGGGCAGCCAGCAGGACAGCGCGATGGCGCGCCAGCGCCGTGCCGAGTTCGATGTGCTGGCCAGTCCCAAGCTGGGTGACTGGCTGGACGCCAACGGCGTGCGCATCACGCGCCTGGCGGCGACGCGGGCCGATCACGAATTGCCTGTCCTGGGTCGCGCTATCCCCGCGTGAGGCTTTCCAGGAGCCATGCGCCCGCCGGCCCCAGCGCGCGGCGGGTCGACCAGACCGCGTCGACATGGATCCGGCGTGGCCATCCGGGCACCTTCAGTTCCACGAGCTGATCGCCACCGAAGCGCTGGATCATCCAGCGCGGCAGCTCGGTCCAGCCAAATCCCAGGCTGGCCATTTCCAGCAGCATCAGGTAGCCGGGCGCCGACCACGTCGCATTCGCGGGCGTGGCGTCCTTGTCGTCCAGCTCGTATGTGCTCAGACGCAGCTCGCGCTCGGTCTTCAGGTGATCGGACGTAACCGACGGCAGGCTGGCCAGCGGATGCGAACGCCCCACGCACAGGACGATTTCCGAGCCTTCGGCCAGGCAGGCATGCGCCACGTCCGGCGGGTAGCTCTCCTGCGCGGCCATCAGCCCGAGGTGGGCGCGGCCCTGCTGCACCAGCGCCACCACGTCCTCGTACTCCGCGATCAGGCATTCGAAGCGCAGGGCCGGGTAGCGCTTGTCGATCTGGCTCAGCATGGTTTCGAATGTGCGCGACTGGAAGGTGTCGGACAGCACCACCGTGAGCCGCGGCTCCAGGCCTTCGGACAGCTGGCTGGCGCTGCGGTTCAAGCGGTCGTTGGCGGCCAGGACCTGCATGGCTTGTCCCAGCAGCACCTTGCCGGCGGCGGTCAGGGCGGGCTGGCGCTGGCTGCGGTCGAACAGCGTGACGTTCAGGTCCACCTCCAGGTTGGCGATGGTTTCGCTGATGGTGGACTGGCTTTTGCCCAGCTTGCGAGCCGCGGCAGAGAACGAGCCTTCGGCGGCCACCTGGGCAAAGGCGGCCAGGGATTCCAGGGAATGACGCATGGCGAGAGCGGGTCGGTGGTATCGGATTTTCCGATGAATATGATCTTTATCGTAACGGAATTGACGTGGAAAATGCCGTCATTCCGAAGCAAACCGACCGCAGGTGGGTCATGACCCAATCCAAGAAAACCCTCAAGGAACGATTCCTCCACGCCTTTCTGTTCGAAATCATCGCGATCGGCCTGTGCGCGCCCGTGGCGGCGTGGGCCATGGGCAAGTCCCTGTTCGAGATGGGCGTGCTGACCGCGGTGATCGCCTGGATCGCACTGGTATGGAACATGATCTACAACGCGGGCTTTGACCGCATCGAAAACCGTTTCGGCTGGACGCGCACCTTTCGTGTCCGCGTGGCGCATGCGTTCGGCTTTGAGTTTGGCCTGATCCTGATCGTGATTCCGCTGGCGGCCTGGTGGCTCAGCATCAGCCTGTGGGAGGCCTTCGTGCTGGATATCGCGCTGGTGCTGTTCTATCTGCCCTACGCCTTTTTCTACAACCTGGCCTACGACCGCGCACGTCCCCGCGTGATCGCCTGGCTGTCGCGCCGCGGCGCTGCTGCCGCCGCGCGGGCGTGATGGCTCAACCCTTCTTGCGCTGGTAGGCCTGGCTGGCGTCCTGCATGAAGGTTCTGACGGCGGTGTCGTACTGCGTGCCGCTGCGGAAGGCGCCCGAATGCGAGGCGCCTTCAATCTTGACCAGCCGCTTCAAGTCCGGCGCCACGTTGCGCGCGGCGGCAAAAAGTTCGTCGCTCATGGTGTGAGGCACCACGCGGTCCGCGGTGCCGTGCATGAACAGCATCGGCGTGTGCAACTGGGCCAGCTTGTCCACGGAGGCGAAGGGCTGCGTGACCAGCAGGCTGGCGCCGGGCACGTTGCCCCAACGCAGCGTGGCCAGCATCGCGCCGATGCTGGTGAAGCTGGATTCCACGATCAGGCCGGCAAAGTCCGGCTGCTCGGGACGCGAGGCCAGATCGATGGCGATCGCGCCGCCCAGGCTGTGCCCGTAGACGAAGCGCCGCGCCGGATCTGGCTGCAGCCGCGCCAATTCCTTCAGACCCGCCATGGCGTCCTGCAGCGCGCTTTCCTCGGACGGCAGACGCGGCGTGGACGCGCCGAAGCCGCGGTAATCGATCGCCAGCATGGAATATCCCATGCGGCTCCAGCCGTCGATGCGGAATGCGCTGCCGTTCAGGTTCCAACGCGCGCCGTGCAGATACAGGACGGTGGGGGCGCCCGGCTTGGGACTTGCCAGATACCAGGCGCGCACCTTGTCGCCGTTCTCCAGGGTCAGGTCGTAGACCTGCGTGCCCGCGGCAGGATCCCGCCACCAGGATTGCGGCTCGGACTGCGGCGAAAAAATGGTCTGGCGTTGCCAGGAGTCCAGTTGCGTGCAACCGACCACGCCGGCGGCGGTGAGCACGGCGGCGGCAAACAGTCGGCGGGCAGAGAAGCGGGGCAGGGCGGGCATGAAGGGTCTGACCCGGCAAGTCGGGTTGGGTTCCGGCATCAGCATACTCCGGCGGGGCTGGCCCGGCGCTAACGGGCGAGGCGGCGCCATGACCCTGCGCCGTCAAGTGGTGCCGGGATGCACCTCGCGCGTCAACGCCAGCCACGCCTGCGCGGCGTAGGACAGGTAGCCGCCGCGGCGCCACACCAGCACCATCTCCCAATCCGTCCCCGTATCGCGCAGGGGCGCTCGCGCCACGCCTGCGTGCAGCGCCACGTCTGCCGTGATGCGCGGCAGGAATGCGACGCCCAGCCCCGCGGCCACAAGCGCCACGATAAAGTCGATCTGGCCGCTGCGCGCGGCGATGGCCGGCACGAATCCCGCCCGCTGGCACGCGTCGTGGATGATGCGATTCAAGGCGAAGCCGGACTCGAACAGGATGAAGGGCGAGTCGCGCAGGTCGTGCAGCCCCACGGACGCCGCGTGCGCTTGCGGATGGTCGGCGGGCATCAGGGCGACCAGCGGTTCGCGCGCGACGGGTTGCCATTCGACGTGGTCGGGCACCGGCTTGAGCGACCCGGCCAGCTCGATTTCGCCGGCCATCACCATCTCTTCAAGGCGGCGGCTGCCATGTTCCACCAGACTGATCTCGATGCGGGGATAGCGGCTGCGAAAGCGCGCGAACATCGGCGCGAACAGGGAACTGCTGCCCAGCGGCGGCAGCCCTAGGCGCAGCACCCCGCGCTTCAAGCCCTTCAAATCGTCCAGCTCGGCCTTCAGGTCGTCGCGTTCGGCCAACATGGCAATCGCGCGCCGATACACGATCTCGCCTGCCGCCGTCAGCCTTAACGGCTGCGCCTGCCGGTCCAGGAGCGGCATGCCCAGCTCATCTTCCAGCTGCCGCACGGCCTTGCTGATGGTGGGCTGGGTGGCATGGACCACCTTTGCGGCCTGGGAAAAACCGCCTTGCCGGACGACCTCGACCAAAGCGCGCAGCGTACGCAGTTCCATAGCTATGCCTGATTGGAATAGAGGGGATTCATCGAATTCATTTTATCTATGCCTGCCGCAGGCGTACAACGGGAGCTTGCCGCTGGATTTCGTCTTATGACTCGCTTTCGCTATTCCATCCTTTTGCGCAGCGCGCTGCGCCGCAGCCGTGTGCTCCAGATCGCGTTGATCGTTCTTTTTTCCCTGGCCGGCCAGGCGGTGGCGCAGGCCTCGGGGCTGCCGGTGCCCGGCGGCGTCATCGGGATGGCGTTGGTGCTGCTTCTGCTGGCGACGCGCCGCCTGCGCGTGCGCAATGTGCAGCGCGGCGCAAGCTGGCTGCTGGGCGAAATGCTGCTCTTCTTCGTGCCGGCGGTCATGTCGCTGCTGGACCACCGCGAGTTCCTGGGGCTGCTGGGCGTCAAGCTGCTGGCGGTAATCCTGCTGGGCACGGCGCTCGTCATGGCGGGCACCGCGCTGACGATCGATCTTTGCTATCGCTGGATGAACCGCCATGCGGCCTGATTTCAATCTGCTTTTCTGGCCAGCCGCGACCGTCGCCGCCTACGTCTGCGCGCGTCTGTTCTACCGCCGCTACGCCTACTGGTGGACATCCACGCTGGTCGTCGCGCCCGCGCTCCTGCTGACGCTGGCCATCCAGCTGCATACCGGCTATCGCGATTACATGTCCGGGTCGCACTGGCTGATGGCGATGCTGGGCCCGGTCATCGTGGCGTTCGCCTTGCCGCTGTATCAGCAGCGCGCCCTGATCCGGCGCTACTGGCCGGTGCTGGCCGCCGGCGTGGCCGTGGGCAGCGGCATCGCGGGCGCCAGCGCATGGCTATTGGGCAGCCTGCTGGATTTGCCGCCGGATCTGCGGCTCAGCCTGTTGCCGCGTTCGGTCGCCACGCCGTTCGCCGTGGCGGTGTCGTCCCACGTGGGCGGCGTGCCTGATCTGACAGCCGTCTTCGTGATCGTGACGGGAGTCTTTGGCGCGGCCATCGGCCAGCTCATGTGCCGGTGGCTGCCGCTGCGCTCGGCGCTGGCGCGCGGCGCGTTGTTCGGCATGGGGGCGCACGGGGCTGGCACGGCCAAGGCCCGCGAGCTGGCCGCCGAGGAGGGCGCGGTCGCGGGCCTGGTGATGGTGATGGCGGGCCTGTTCAACGTGCTGGTCACGCCGGCCGTCGTGGTGGGGCTGCTGGCCTGAGCGGCCAATCAACGCAGCAGTTCCAGCGCGACGGGATACAGCGAGGCAACCAGCAGCAGGGCCATGCCCACATTGAAGGCGCGGATGGCGGCGGGCCGGTGCAGGACGCGGCGCAGCGCCGTGCCGAAGGTCACCCAGATGCCGATGCTGGGCAGGTTGACGACGCCGCAGACCAGCGTCGCAATCACCAGATTGGCGAAGAAGCCGTTCTGCGGCGTGTAGGTGGCCACCACGCCCACCGCCATCACCCAGGCCTTGGGATTGACCCACTGGAACGCGGCGGCTTGGAGGAACGTGAACGGCTTGCCGCGCGCCTCGCCCTCGTCCAGCGGACCGGAGTTGGCGATCTTCCACGCCAGGTAAAGCAGATAGGCCGCGCCAGCGTACTTCAGGACGGTATAGAGGGCGGGCGTCTGCTGAAACACCGAACCCAGGCCGATGCCGACCAGAAAGATCATCAGCGTGAAGCCCAGGTTCACGCCCAGCAGGTGCGGCACGCTGCGCCGGAACCCGAAGTTCAGCCCCGACGAGGCCAGCATGACGTTATTGGGGCCGGGCGTGATCGAGCTGACCAGCGCAAACAGCGCCAGCGGACCCAGCAGGGAAAGTGAGGCCAGCGGGACGTCGGCCCAATTGGCAGGAAGCAGGTTCATTTCGGGGTCCTTACGATGGCGCGGCGTCCGCCGGCAATAACGGCGATCTCGGCGGCGGCAAACACGAACGTCGTCGCCTCCACGGTTTCCCAAAACACCAAACCAGCGGCCACGACGGTAAGGAAGGGTTGCAGCAATTGCACTTGTCCGACCCGGGCAATTCCGCCGGCGGCCAGGCCGCGATACCAGGCGAAAAATCCCAGGAACATCGAGCCGAAGGCCAGGTA
>JAEYVD010000415.1 GCA_023432075.1 Pseudomonadota bacterium
ACGACGATTGAGCGGGCGCGCCAGGAAAGCGCGCTAGGGCTTGCGGCGTGCCCGCGCCAGCGCGAGCAGATTGGAGGCCCGTGCACCGGTCGCATCGCGCACGGCCAGTCCCAGCACCGCGCGCGGCTTGCAGCAAGAGCGTGCTGTAGCCTGGCGTGGTCCCGTTGCGATGCAGCCAGCGCACCGACGCCTTCGCGGCCGTTCGCAGCGGGATTTCATTTTCCGCCGCCGGCACTTCAATCAGCACCAGTGCCTGCGCCGAGGCAGGCAGTTCTTCCAGCCGGCGCGCGATGGCGGGCAGCGCGGTCTCGTCGCCGATCAGCACATGCCAGTCAAACGCGGTGGGCACCACGAACGAACCGCGCGGCCCGCCGATGCCCAGTTGCTGGCCCGGCGCGGCCTGTTCGGCCCAGGTCGAGGCCGGGCCATCGCCGTGCAGCACGAATTCGATCTCCAGTTCCTGGCACGCCGTGTCGAACCGGCGCGGGGTGTAGTCGCGCGCGGCGGGCCGAGGCACGCCGTCTGGAAACTTGATGCCGTCCGGCCCGGCTGCGGGCAGCACGGGCGGTTGCGAGGGATCGGCGGGGAAAAAGATCTTCACGTGATCGTCGAAGGACGCAGACACGAAGTCCTGCAAGTCTTCGCCGGTGAACGTGACACGGGCCAGCAGGCCGGCGATACGCTCGACGCGCGCCACGGTCAGCGTGCGCATCTTGAGGGGGTGGCGCACGCGCGCCACGCTGAGGTCGCTTTGATTCATGGAAACTCCAGTCAGGTGGGACGGGATCAGGCGCCGGACTTGCCGTTGATCTCGTCGGTCGCACGCGCCAGGATGCCGGCGATGCGTCGTTGTTCTGCGGGCGAGGCGTCGGTGCGATCCAGCAGCGCGCGCTTGAGGGCCTGGCGCGCCTCAACGAATTCAGGCAGCCACCCCGTGCGGGCGTCCTCGCCTTCGGGGCCGGTCTCGCGCGGTTGGCCGCTCCAGGCCTGGCGCATGTAATCCATCTTGCGCGCCACGTGCTTGAGCTTGTTGAACATCAGCGTCAGGCGCTCGCGGTTGGCGTCCAGGTGCGCCTTGCCGGGTTCCGCCAGGTGATAGCGCTTCTTGGCGCCCTCCTGCTCGACCGTGGCGTAGCCCAGCTCTTCCAGATAGGTAAGCGCGGGATACACCATGCCGGGGCTGGGGGTGTAGAAGCCATTGCTGAGCGCGCCCAGCGCTTTGATCAGTTCGTAGCCGTGGCTGGGGTTCTGCTCCAGCAGCCCGAGCAGCATCAGTTGCAACTCGTCGCTGGACACCTTGCGGCTGCGGGTGAAGCCCCGGCCGTCGCCGCCGAAGCCGTCTGCGTCGCCGCGGCCGTGGGCGCCACCCGAGAACCAGTCGCCGCCCGCGCTGGCGTGACGCGGGGGGTGGCGGTCGTGGTGGAGGTGATGAGGGTGATGAGGATGCATGAATGCCTCTTACGATATGTCTTACGATAGCTCGTACGATATACCTGCCGCGCTGGACACGTCAACTCACCCTGCTCCCCGGCTTGCGCCCCCGCATCTTTTACGGCGCCCGTCTACCTCGCGGTCTTTCCAGCCGCGCCGGAATCGTCCTGCACCCACCGGGCGAAGTCCGCCGCCTTGGGTTCATCCGGCGCGGGCGCATAGACCACGAGCCGCAGGTGGCGGCTTTCGTCGACGCTCAAGGTGGCGTGCTCGAATGCAACATCGCCCAGCGCGTCCACGTGCAGGATGCGCAGGCCCATGCATGATCCGTGCACGTCGTGCTCGCGCCACCAGGCCTGGAAATCGGGCGACACGCGTTCCAACTCATCGACCAGCTCGGCGATGTCGGGCACCCCGGCGGCGCTGGCGAAATCGCGCCGGAACGAGGACAGCATGCGCGGCGCCTGCGCCGTCCAGTCCACGAAGCGCTCACGCATCGCAGGGTCCACGAACAGCATCCACAGCAGATTGCGCCGGCCCGGCGCCTGCCCGGAAAAATTGAACACCTTGTCCGCCGCGGCGTTCCACGCCACGACGTCCCAACGCAGGTTCAGGATGTAGGCGGGCCGCGCAGGCAGGTCGTCCATCAGGCGGCGGACCTGCGCGGGCACGGTGCACCACGTGCGGCCCGTCTCGGCCGGCGGGCGCTGATGCGCCAGCAGGTAAAGGTGGCGGCGCTCGGCATCGTCCAGCCGCAACACGCGCGACAGGTTTTCCAGAAACGCCGACGACACGCTGATGTTGCGGCCCTGTTCGAACCACGTGTACCAGGCCAGCCCCACGCCAGCGAGCGCCGCGACCTCCTCTCGCCGCAACCCAGGCGTGCGGCGGCGGCGTCCTGGGGGCAGCCCAAGGTCGGCGGGGCTGAGCCGCTCGCGGCGCAGGCGCAGGAATTCGGAAAGATCGGCGCGGGTGCGGTCCAGACGGTGCGCCGCAGCCGGTGCGGGCGGCGTTGGGGGTAGGGGTGCGGTCATGACGCTGTTGCACGCAGTAATAGCATAAACAGCTAAATTGTATAAGGCTGAAGGTCCGACCAGAATAGCGCCGATCCTGACTTCCTGGCCTTTTCCATGTCGACCTCCTGCCTTCCCGCCACACCCTCGCCCGCCCTCACCCACGCCGATTCGCCGCGCCTGGGCAATCTTGGCCTGGCGGTGCTGCTCTCCGGCGGATTCATCACGATCTTCGACCTCTTCGTCGTGAACGTGGCCATTCCCAGCATGCAAGCGACACTGTCGGCCAGCTTCGCGCAGATCAACTTCATCATCGCCGCCTACGAACTGGCGTACGGGGTGCTGCTGATCGCAGGCAGCCGGCTGGGCGACCGGCACGGCAGGCGGCGGCTGTTCATGCTGGGCATGGCGGGTTTCGCGTTGGCATCCGCGTTGTGCGGCCTGGCGCCCACGCCGGACACGCTGATCGCCGCGCGCATTGTGCAAGGCGCCGCGGCGGCCCTGCTGTTTCCGCAGGTGTATGCGCTGATTCGCGTCAGCTTCGAGGGCCACGCGCGGCGGCGGGCGTTTGCGTGGCTGGGCATGACGCTGGGCCTTGCGGCCATCGCCGGACAGGTGCTGGGCGGATGGATCGTCCACGCGGATCTATTCGGCCTGGCCTGGCGCACCATCTTCCTCGTCAACCTGCCCCTGGGCCTCTTGGCGTGCTGGCTGGCGCGCCACATTCCCGAATCCGCCGAACCTGCCGGCGCGGCCATGGATTGGCCCGGGGCCGCCCTCGTGGGGCTGGGGTTGGCGTTGCTGCTGCTGGCATTGATCGAGGGTCCGGCGCGTCAATGGCCCGCCTGGACGCTCGCCTGCGGCGCCGCATCCGTGGCCGCGTTGACGGCATTCGTGCGGTTGCAACGCCGGATCGCCGCGCTTGGCGGCGTGCCGCTGGTGGACATGGCCTTGCTGACGCAGCCGCGCTTTGCGGCCGGGTGCCTTGTCGTAATGCTGGTGTTCTCCACCGCCAGCGCCATGTTTCTTTGCTATGCGTTACTGGTGCAAACGGGCTTCGGACGCGATGCATTGACGGCCGGACTGATCTTCGCGCCGGCCAGCGTCGGGTTCGTCGCCGGCTCGATGGCCGCGCCACCGCTGGTTGCCCGGTATGGGACGCGGGCGATCGCGCTGGCTGCGCTGCTGTACGGCGGGGCGACGGCTGCCCTGATGCTGCAGACGGACTTGGCGGGCGCCAATCTGGACCCTTGGACGCTCTTGCCCGCGCTGGTGTGGCTGGGCGCGGCGCAAGGCGCGGTCAACACGCCGCTGGTGAACCTGGCGATGGGACTGGTTCAGGACCGCCAAGCCGGCATGGCCGCCGGCGTGGTCTCGACCCTGCAGCAAGTCGGCGCGGCGCTTGGCGTATCGGCCGCGGGCATGCTGTATGGCGGTGCGCTGCAAGCCGACACGAATGCGGGGTTGGCCGAACGCCATGCGCAGGCATTCGCGTCAGCCATGCAGTTCAACGTCGCCGCCATTTTGCTGGCGGCCGCGCTGCTGTGGCGGCTGGGCCGCCGGCGCTGACCGCCTGTTCCGCGACCGGCCCGCGCTTAACCCGCGGACAGTTCGCGAGCGCGCTGCTGCGCTTTGTGCACCGCCTGCGTGATGGCCTCGGCCACGCCGGCCTGCTGCATGTGCGACAGCGCGGCGTAGGTGGTGCCGCCCTTGGAGGTGACGCGCTCCTGCAATTCGGTGAGCGGCACGTCTTCGCTGGCGGCAAGCTCCGCCGCGCCGCGGAACGTCGCGACCGCCAGCCGGCGGGCGTCGGCGGGCGTAAAGCCCAGCTCGACAGCGCCCTTCTCCAGCGCCGCCATGAAGTGAAACACGTAGCCGGGACCGCTGCCGGTCACTGCGGTGACGGCGTCGATCATGGCTTCGCTGTCGGTCCAGATGCGTTCACCGACGGCCGCGAAAAGCGCGTCGACCTGATCGCGCTCGGCCTGGCCGCAGGCCGGGGTGGCGTACAGGCCGGTCATGCCCAGCCCCACCTTTGCGGGCGTATTGGGCATGGCGCGCACGATGCGCGCGTGGCCGCCCAACCAGTCCGACAGCGCCGCCAGTTCCACGCCCGCCGCGATGCTGACCACCGTGGCGTCGGCCGGCAGATGCTG